>JAMONI010000028.1 GCA_027065935.1 Flavobacteriales bacterium
CACGGAGCGGATGGCTTCTTCGATGTTGTCTTCTTCGTTAAAGGTGGGTATGACGGCAGTAATCTTCACTTGGTTTTCTTCGGATTTTTCTTCGGAAAGCGGTATGGGTGCTACAAAGTTGCCGTCCAATACCTTTTTGTAAACTTCGGCGTATTGTTCAACGGCATTTTGCCAAGTAAAACGCAAGCTCCATTGTTTTATTTCATCGGCCCGCCGGTTTGTTTCGTAATCTTCCAAGCCTTTTCGCAACACTTCGCGCATGTGGTCGGGGTCGAAGCGGTCGAAATAATATGCCGCCCGTCCGCCAATTTCGGGCAAACTCGTATGCCGCGACAGAAAAACGGGCTTGCCCAAGCGCATGGCTTCGATGGGCGGGATGCCGAAACCTTCCGAAATGGAAGGAAAAAGAAAAGCCCGGGTGTTTTTCAGATACCAATACTTTTCTTCGTCGCTTACGGGACCTATCAATTTGACCCGTTCTTGCACGCCCCATTTCCGGGCTTCTTTTTGTATGCGTTTGATATAATCTTTGTCGGGATGAATACCGGCGATAATCAGTTCATAGTCATTGCCGGTCAGTAAAGCGGGCAAGACATGAAAATGTTTTTTGTATAAAACCGTGCCTAAGGCAAACAAAAAAGGTTTTTCGGGACGGTATTCGGGTTTGTCGAATTCGGGAAATTCTTTCAGGTCCACTCCGTTGTATATGACCACGATTTCTTTGCCCAGGGTGTTTAAATGCGTTTCAATATCTTTTTTTACGTAATGCGATATGGTTGTGATTACATCAGCCCGGTCGATTCTTTCTTGAATCTGACGCAGTAAGAATTTCTTTTTTACTTCGGGTTTATCGGTATAGAGAAAGTTGAGGTCGTGGACGGTGTAAACGAATTTTATTTTTCCTTTGGGAATATATTTGGTGAGTTGCCAAGTGCCGTGCCAAACGTCATATTTGTAATCTTTATACAAGTATAATTTGTCAAGAAAGGTTCGGGAAACGCTTTTGAGATGTCCGGGAAAATATACACCGGGATATTTAAAAAAAGTAAAGTCGAAAGCTCCGGATTGGTATTTGTCGAGATTTTCGGCCAATTGCAAGCAATAATAATACAATCCCGTATAGGGATGTTTCATTCGTTCCACTTCAACGATAACGGACGGTTTTTTTGTTTTAGGCACTTTGTTGCGAGATTAAAAGTTTAAAGTTACACAATATTTTCTACCCGCCTACTTTTTTTACACGGAAACCTTCTTTTTCGAGCAATTGCACTACCTTGTCACGGTTATTTCCCTGAATGATGATTTCGCCGTTTTTGACGTTGCCTCCCACGCCGAGCCGGGTTTTCAAGCGTTTGGCCAGCTCTTTGATTTGATCGCCGGGCATACGAAATCCTTTTAGGACGGTGACCACTTTGCCTCCTCTTCCTTTTTTGGAAAAATGCGCTTCGATTACTTGGTCCGAAGGGGCTGCATCCGAAATTTTTTTCATCAGTTCCTTGTCGGTGGAATACACCAAGTCGCCCAAGGCCGAAAAGTCGTTGACTATTTTCTTTCTTTTCTTCATGTTACATTACGATTTCGGAAAATTCTCCGTTTACCTCACCCAGTTTGACGATATCATCGAACGGCGTCGATAAATAATAAATATTTCCGGGTTGGAATCCGTTTTGCAAAAAAATCGAATAAGCGATCATTCCCCGGTACCCGGTTTGACAATGGATGATGTACTTCCGGTTTTTATCCAGTGCGCCTATTTTTTCCTGCAGTTCGATCAGGTCGATGTTCCGGGCGTTTTTCAGATGATTTGCTTTGAAAAACGTTTGGGGACGAACGTCAATCACTTCGATATTTTGCCGGCGCAACAAAGGTAATTCGAACATGCGCACTTCATTGATTTTTTGCAAGCTTTTGCCTTGGGCAATCCAATTGGCAACCCCTCCCGAAAGGACACCGGCGATTTTTTCAAATCCCACACGCGCCAGGCGGATTAATGCCTCGTCGATACGGTTTTCCGGTGCCACAACGAGCAATTCCCGGTCGAAATCCAACAAAGCGCCCGCCCAAACGGCAAAATTGTCGTCCAAACCGATTTGCAAGCTCTTCGGAATGATCCCCGTTTTCAGGACTTCTTCTCTCGGACGGGTATCCAATAGCTGTATTTTACCGTCGTTTAATTTTTGTTCGAAATCCGCAACCGGAAGCATTTTCTTGATGCCCGGCAAGAATTCGTTTAGCAACGGATAACCTTTTTTGTTTATACCGGCATCAATAAAAAAATATTTGGGCGGCACGGGTAAATCTTGCGTGAGTTGTTCGACAAAATCTTCTTCGTTGTTCAACGAAAAAAGATAATTGTGTTTTTTTTCAAATCCGATGGTGGTCACCAACTCCGAACCGATATTTTTTCCGCAGGCCGAACCTTCGCCGTGACCGGGGTACACTAAGGTCCGGCCGGGAAGTTTTTTTAGTTTTTGCAAGGAATTAAACAGCATTCGGGCCAAATCTTTTTCGGTAAGATGTTCGTTTACAGCCAAATCCGGACGTCCCACATCACCGGCAAAAAGGGCGTCGCCCGTAAAAACGGCTTCGGGATTTCCGTCTTGTTCCAGCACGATACTCACCGATTCTAAGGTATGTCCGGGCGTATGCAAGATTTTAAGACGTATATGGCCCAAAGTAAAAGTTTCACCGTCACGGGCTACATACACAGGATAGGCCGGTGCGGCCCCCGGTCCGTATATGATTTCGGCACCCGTTTTTTGTTGCAAGTCCAAATGACCCGATACGAAATCCGCATGAAAATGAGTTTCGAAAATATATTTGATTTGCACACCTTCCGATTCGGCCATTTTGATAAAAATATCCACATCGCGAAGCGGATCGATTACCGCCGCTTCATTGCCCGACACGATAAAGTAGGCCATTTGGGACAAACACCGGGTGTAAATTTGATCGACTCTGTATTTTTTTTTCATAATTTATCGATTAAAAATCACCTCTTAATAGCATTTGAATGGTACAATCTTCTACGGTTTCGATGCCTTTGCCGGCCAATAATCGCTTAAGTTCGTCGTTTTCGGTTCCCGGATTGAAAATAACGCGTTCGGGATCGAGCGAAAATATCAATTCGTAATAGGGTTTTTGATTCCGTGCCGATAAATACAGACTTACCGTATGCACCCGTTGCAAGGGCACTTCGTCGAAATTAACAATCTCCAATCCGTCTATCGTTCCTTTTCGCAATCCTACGGGCATTACATCGAACCCGTTGCGTTTGAGCAAACGAACGGCTTTATGAGAATATCTTTCGGGTTTGACCGAAGCTCCGAAAACCGCAACTTTTTTTTTCATCGATTTATTCTTCTTCGTATTTTTTCATTTCGTTATCGTAGTATTGAAAAGCTTCTTCCACCAAAGCTATCAGCTCGTTTTTGTTTTCTTCCGCTTCATTTTCGGGAATATTATCCAACCATTCCACCTCTTCGGTCACCACATTCAACAAGAAACGGGGATATTCCGTATGCAAGACGAAAATATCGTCGGGAAAATCCATGTTATCGGCTATTAAAAACTTGGGTGTTTTCATTACTTATAATTTTTCGGGAAATATAATGAAAACGAACGAATAATAAAACGGCAGCTACCGTTAATCCCGTCAATAAACCGGCCCAAATGCCGTACACACCCCAAGTTCTTGCCCCGAAAAAGGCTACGGGAAAGCCTATCAACCAATAGGATACGAAGGTCAAAATTACCGGAATTTTTACGTCCTGTAAGCCGCGCAAGGCACCTTGAACGCTAACCTGAATGCTGTCGGAAATCTGGAAAATGCCCGCTACAATCAATAGTCCCGAAGCCAATTCGGCCACGGCTTCAACTTCCGAACCTCCATTGCGCTTGCTCAGATAAATCCAAGGTAACAGATGACGCAACACTATATACAACAAGGAAAATATTAATCCGATGAGAGCCGACTGAAGAAAAATGGAAAAGGCAATCCGGCGCATATCCGTAAACTCCCTTTTTCCGTAACGATACCCTATCCTGACCGTAGAGGCCACACCGAAGCCGACAAAAATCATAAAGGTCAGCGAAGCCATTTGCAAAGCTATTTGATTGGCCGCTTGCGAAAGGGTGCCCAAAGTTCCGGCCAACCATACGCTGGCCGTAAAAATACCCATCTCAAACACCGACTGAAATCCCGACGGAAATCCCAAAGCCAAAATCCGCTTTACAATCCGGTGATTAAGCAAGGGGCGGGGTAATGCGTTCACAAAAGCTCCGGTTACCGGATGATTGCGCAATAAATACCAAAAAATCGGGATTATGATAAAA
>JAMONI010000029.1 GCA_027065935.1 Flavobacteriales bacterium
TAAAAATTCCGTTTCGCCGGTAACGTATTGCCAAGGTTCGCCGTTTTTAAGACGCATTAAAGCATCCGCACACACTTGTTCGGGAATTTTTTTCCCGGAATCGATAAAATATTCCGTCCGGCCGATGCGGCATAAATATTCAAGTATGTGAAAAAAAATCCGTTCGGCTTCTTCACGGGAATACATTCCGGTCAGTTCGTTCACAAACCGCGATCTTATATGGGATACGCTTACAAGCATCCGAATTTTGTTTACGCACCTAAAATTACTAACAATCTTCATAAAACAAAAAACCCCCGGCCGTTTCATGCCGGGGGGTGCGATTTCTGTTGGTGTTTCCCGGATTAAGCGGGAAGTTTGTTGTCGGTTTTGATGTCGGTTTTTTCAATCTGCGCACTTCTGCAATTGGTGTACGAATAACACGATTGAAGTGTTAAAACGGCGATTAAACCGAGTACTGCGATGAACTTTTTCATATTTTAAATAGTTTTTAAAATTGAGCGTGCAAATATATGTAAAATTATTAAAACAACAAAATTATGTGTGTTTTTTAAAACATAATTTAAAAAACGGGGATTTTTTATTTGAAAAAAATATAATGAAGATTTCTAATTCTTGATAAAATGATAAGAAAAATTAATTGTTTTTAACAAAAACCAAAGGGTATGGAAGTAATTTCTGTTAATTAGTCAATCACCCCGGACCCGATTAATTCGTCGTCCGAGTACCAAGCGGCAAATTGCCCTTGTGCCACGCCTTGTTGCGGTTTATCAAAGGCCACGAACAATACGTCTTCAAATTGATGCAGTGTGGCGTCTTGCAAGGGTTGTTGGTGGCGAATCCGGACTTTTACGCGCATTTGTTCGCCGGGTTTGAGTTTCATGTCTTCCCGTATCCAATGCGTATCGGAATGAGGAATTTTGAGGGCCTGGCGGTATAATCCGGGATGGGTGTAGTGTTCGCCTATATACACGATATTCTTCCGGGTATCGGTACCGATAACAAAAGTGCGTTGTTTGAAACCGCCTACGTTGAGTCCTTTGCGTTGCCCGATGGTAAAATAATGTGCGCCCTGGTGTTTTCCTACCACGCGTCCGTCTTCGGGTTGGTATTCGTATTTCCGTGCCATATATTCCAAGCGTTCACGTTCGGAACTAAACATTTCGGGCTTAGGCAGTGCGTCGTAGTAGGATAGGGGAATATATATGATGTCACCCGTTTTAGGTTCGAGTTGTTGGCGAAGAAAATCGGGCAGGTTAACTTTGCCTACAAAACACAATCCTTGCGAATCTTTTTTGGCGGCGGTTACAAGTCCTGCTTCGGCGGCAATTTTTCTTACTTCGGGTTTGTGTAGTTCTCCTACAGGAAAAAGGGCGTGTTTTAATTGTTCTTGATTGAGTTGACATAAAAAATAAGACTGGTCTTTTTTGGGATCTTTGCCCGCCAAAAGCCGGTAAATTTTTCGTCCGTTTTTTTCCGTGCTGTCTTTTCTTGCATAATGTCCCGTGGCTACGTAGTCGGCGCCGTATTTTCGGGCTTCTTCCCAAAAAAGGTCGAACTTTACCTCACGGTTACATAAAATATCGGGATTCGGCGTGCGACCGCTTTCGTATTCACGAAACATATACTCGATAACCCGTTGGTAATATTTCTCTCTAAAGTCGAAAACATGGAAGGGAATGCCTAATTGTCGGGCTACTTGACGGGCGTCCTCGCTGTCTTTCACCCAATGCATTTCGTCGGTTTTGAGATAACGCGTGTCGTCCCAATTGAGCATAAACGCACCGACGACTTCATAGCCTTCATCGAGCAATAATTTGGCGGCCACCGATGAATCCACTCCGCCGGACAATCCGACCACTACTTTTCCTTTTTTGGACATGGATGGTGATGTTATCGTTGCAAAAATACAAAATCACCGTCCGAACACAATCGGTTGCCAAACGGTGATTTGAAATGATATCCGGATGTCAGGCGGGAATGTGACGCTCGGTTTGCGGTTGCTTTTTTTGGATGTCGGCACTTCTGCAATCTTCATACGAACCGCATGCATTGAGCGTGAATAACGCTATGACACCGATAACTGCAATGATTTTTTTCATACGAATTGGATTTAAAGGTTGATTCCTATTCCGGCGTGAACGCCCGAGTATTTTTGCAAATTATATTGCACAAAGATATGTAAAACTTTCAAATTCAAAAGCATTCCTACCGACGATTTAACGGTAAATAAACTGTGCTTGAGATCCAAAGGATCTTTCACCGTTTCGGACAAAGTGGTGAGATGTGTACCGCCCGAATCCACCACGTCGTAGTCGTACGTTACTTCGCCCGTTACTTGCAGACGACTGCTGCCTTGCGTGATGCCCGTGCTTCCGTAAATGCTGAAAAATTTCCAGTCGTACGAAACAAAGGCCTGCAAGTTATAGGTATTGATTTTGAACCGGGCCTCCAAATCGGATGTGTTGGGCGCTTGGGCTTGAACGTTGCCCGACGTGAATGAGGCCAAGGCGGCCAAATGTAATTTTTCGTTTTTAAACAAATATTGCCCGATGTCGTGTTTGAGACCGACACCTAAAAAATTAACTTGCGTGGTACCGAATGTGGAATTCGGGAAAAAGCGCACGGCTACTTCAAAACTCAAGGGCAATCCGACACGAACCTGTGCCATGGCACCGGGCATGCCTACGGGAAATCCGTTCAATACTTCTTCCAACTTGTCTTTCCCCCCGGGCAAGGCGTCGATAATCACTTGGTTGTACGTATTCGGTACATCGGCGGGCGCTTTAATACGCAATTTATACGGAGTATTTTCGGGACCAAAGGCCGTAGGCAATTCGACGCTACCGGAAACGGGATTGTTACTAGCATCGATCACTTCGACGTAATCATATTCCGACGGGTCGAAAACGAAGGTTTGTTTTTCTTCGGGTATGAACGTGTAATTCGCCGTAATTTCAAAGGAAAATTTACCCGGTTTTAGGGTTTTGGCTTGATGGGACCAACCGTCGGAAAAGTTGAAAAGGTTGGTTTCAAAAATGGGTGCGGCATAATATTTTAAATAGGTATTGCCGTCGTCTTTGTAATCGTTGAAAAAATCCTGAGCGTAAAAATTACCGATGAGCAACGTAAGAACGAGTGTTAATACGGGTTTTGGTTTCATATTCGGGTATTTTTTAAATAAACCATGCAAAAATCATGCAAAACCGGACGGGATGAATGTCCGATTTGACTAACACAACTTTTTCTTCGATGAATATTGCCTATCGTCCGACGAAAGTCTTTATGCTACGCATCCACATTGGCGTAGATGGCGTTTTTCTCGATAAATTCTCTCCGGGGCGGTACTTCGTCTCCCATGAGCATGGAAAATATCCGGTCGGCTTCGGCGGCATTTTCGATGGTGATTTGCTTGAGAATACGCGTTTCGGGGTTCATGGTGGTTTCCCACAGTTGTTCGGCGTTCATTTCTCCCAAACCTTTATAGCGTTGGACGTGAGCGCCTTGTCCGAATTCTTCCAAGAGTTTATCCCGTTCTTCATCGTTCCACGCGTATGCTTTTTTGTTGCCTTTTTTCACCAAATAGAGCGGTGGCGTAGCCAAATATACGTGACCTTTTTCGATGAGTTCGCGCATATAGCGGAAGTAAAAAGTTAAAATCAGGGTGGAAATGTGACTTCCGTCCACGTCGGCATCGGTCATGATGATAACTTTGTTGTAACGAAGTTTATCCAGGTTGAGGGCTTTGCTGTCGTCTTCGGTGCCGATACTTACGCCTAAGGCGGTAAAGATATTCCGGATTTCTTCGTTGTCGAAAACTTTGTGTTGAAGGGCTTTTTCCACGTTGAGAATTTTTCCTCTCAAGGGCAGAATGGCTTGGAAATTCCGGTCGCGTCCTTGCTTGGCCGTTCCGCCCGCCGAGTCACCTTCCACGAGGAATATTTCGCATTTCTCGGGGTCGGTTTCGGAGCAGTCGGCGAGTTTGCCGGGCAGTCCCGTACTGCTCATAACGTTTTTTCGTTGCACCATTTCACGGGCTTTGCGGGCGGCGTGACGCGCTTGTGCGGCCAAAATGACTTTTTCAACGATTCGTTTGGCGTCTTTGGGATTTTCTTCCAAGAAGTTTTCCAACATTTCGGATACGGCTTGGCTTACGGGCGCCGTTACTTCCCGGTTGCCGAGTTTGGTTTTGGTTTGGCCTTCGAATTGCGGTTCGGCCACTTTGACCGAAATGATGGCGGTGAGGCCTTCGCGGAAGTCGTCCCCCGAGATTTCGAACTTGAGTTTGTCGAGCATTCCGCTTTTTTCGGCGTATTTTTTCAGGGTTGAGGTCA
>JAMONI010000030.1 GCA_027065935.1 Flavobacteriales bacterium
AGACGAACATTTGATTTTTATCGTAAGGGGAAGTGAAGAAGTATTTTTGAATTACGAAAAACTCACCCCCGGAAAAGACTACCGAATTATTTACGAAACCGCCGAAATACTCTTGGATCCTTCTTTACAAATCCATACCCACGATTTGCTTCACGTACGCTTTAGATATGCCAACAGGTCATACCAACGCTGGACTTCCTTTCAAGATTTTTCGACCCAAACCGACAAGCATGTGCTAAAAGTTTTTCACTTTAACGAAACCGACTTGAAATTCAAACCCTTATTATTCGCGTTGGACAGTACGGCCGTTGAAGCCCTTCGCTCGGCAAAAAACGGCAGTGTACCCGAAATCTTATACGCCACGCCTTCGGAATTCGACAGCGAAAAAATCTTATACAGAAAAGTTTATACAGGCAACGACTTTTATTTTGAATACGTATCACAACCCGTAAACGACACTTTGTACGAAGTGCACTTTTCTTATGCGGGCGAAAATCAAGGCGAATACGTTATAGACCGGTATGTGGCCCAAGGTGCCGTTATGCGCTTCGTTGGAGAAAACAACGGTGCTTACACCCCCTATTTCATTCCGCCAACACCCGAAAACAATCATTTTACCGGGTTTTCGTGGGAATTTAAGGACAACAAATGGCAATTTGAAACCCAACACGTATGGAACGCTTATGCTCCGAACACCTTTGTATTGCAAGACAAATATACAACCGGATTGGCTTCGCGAATCAAAACCGTTTTCCACTTCAAAAAGGACAGCCTCACCTCGTGGAATTATTACGCCGAATGGCACCGCTTACCTCGTAATTACCGGCTTTCCGACCCGATTTTTCAACCCGGATTCGTAGAATCATGGCAAATATCCTCCGAAAAACTTCAACGGAACAATCAATATATTTCCATAGGAACCGCTTACCGCCAAAACCAAAATAATTGGGAAGCCTTCCTCGGGCAATACCGTACAAACGACGGAATCGTACTTAACCAAATTCGATGGATCCACGACCAAACCGTAAACCGTTGGCATTGGAAAGCCGATCAGGTAATCACTTTCGGCAACCGGCAAAATGACCGGATAAATTACGAAGATCTGCGCCACCGGTTTTCATACCGTCTGCATACAAGCAAATTGGGATTGGATATGCAGTTCAAACGTCTGAAACAGCAAGCGGGCGGTGTAACGGACTCTTTATCATACCGGTTTTTGCAAATAAAAAATTATTGGGAAAAACAACGCAACAAGATATCCTGGCAAGCGGGATGGCAAATGATTACCACCGACAGCCTGCGCGATAAGCGCCTGACCCGTGTAGCTTGGGAACGCGGTGTGTTCGGACGTATAAAAAAGGGAGATAACATGCGTTTTATGGCAATGCAATTTTCATTTACCGCCGATGCCTATCGTCCCGATAAAAACAATTGGAATTTTTCTTGGGAAGGACAATACGCACACCGACGTCAAATTTTCGACTTGCACGCCAAATGGACACGCTTCGGCAGTATGATTCCGAAACTGGAAGTGATTTACAAGCGCGTCCCCGACGGACAAGGACAATTCCAATGGATAGACTACAACGGAAACGGCAACGCCGAACAAGATGAATTCGAACCGGCTTATTACACCGACCAAGCCAACTATATTCGCGTGGTCTTACCTTCGAGAAATTACGAACCCGCCGTTAGCAACAACATTTCCCTGCAAGGAGTTTTGAAAACAAAAACCTGGGTTCAACTACCCGGATATCTCAACGACTGGCGATTCTTTCTTTCAATGAACATCTCTAATCAAACGACGACGGATGCGCCTTGGAAAAAACAAATCCTGCCGGACGATTTTACAAAAAACGGACGCTACACCCTGCTTCATCAAATTGACTTCCGTCCCCGACAAACCATTAAACTCTCATACGAATTAAGCCTCAACGGACGAAAAGAAAATTTGTACAACGGCCCCGTGGAAAATTTCTATCGAAAACAGCACTGGAAAATGCTATGGCAAATCCATGCACTCTGGCAAATCAAACCGGGGTGGATGCGCGAATCCCTTTCTTACAAATCACAAGATTATATCGGAAAAAATTACGGCATAGGGACGACGGGATGGTTATTACCCGTGGAAATGAAAACCTCAAACTGGCGATGGAACTTAACGTGGAAAAAATTTCGTAAAACCGGAGGAAACAATCTTCTGCTACGGCAAACTTGGGAAGTGCAAGCCGTTTTCTCACACAAAAAAGGACTCTTTTCGGCGCAATTCGAACGGGTGGATAACCGGTTTAGAGGTCAGAGCTTCACCCCTGCCGGTTTCGTTATGCTCGAAGGCTTGAGTCCCGGAAAAAATATCATTGCAAGCCTGAACTCGACAATAAATTTACCCGGTAATCTCCGGCTCGACTTATTTTTCCAAATGCGCAAATCCGAAGAAGCACCACCGGTCCTAACGGCAAATATGAACGTATCCGTCAAATTCTAATCCTTTAAAAACTTTTGAAAAACCTGTTGAGTTACCGAAATACCACAAAACGAGACATTCGTCCGGCTTTATTCGAACGTTTTTTCCTCGTAAATTTGCATCATGATTGAAGTAAAAGATTTAAGTGTCGAATTTAATGATACGGAATTGTACGGAGGGTTAAGTTTTCACGTGCCAAAAGGCCGTAAGGTAGCCCTTAAAGGCGAAAGCGGTAGCGGAAAATCCACCTTGCTAAACGTATTGTTGGGATTTATCCCTGCGTTTCACGGCTCGATTTTCATTGACGGCACGCCATTAAACGGGCAAAATATTCGAAGCATTCGTGCCAAAACGGCTTACGTGCCTCAAAACTTGCATTTTACCGTTTTTCCCACCGTTCGGGATATTTTTTTCGCACCTTTTCGTTTCAAAACCAATGCCATGCCGAGTGATGCGGAAATCAACGACATCTTTAAAATCTTTGAAATTTCCACAGGACTGTTGGACCGGGATATCAAAGAAATTTCGGGCGGACAAAAACAACGCATCTTATTGGCTTCGGCGGTGCTTTTGAAAAAACCCGTTATGCTATTGGACGAACCTACTTCGGCGCTTAACAAAGAAATCGCCGTAAAAATCATAGATTTTTTAATGCGGCAAAATATAACGATGTTGGTAGCCACACACGACGAAAATTTCTTGTCGAAAGCGGATGAAATCATAGAATTGTAAGCGATGAACAAAAGCGTTATAGACATACCTTGGGGATTGCTGTTATCGGGATATCTGTTGATGATTATCCCGTTGGTTATTTTCCGGACGTATCGAACGGGGTTGGAAAAGACCACTTTGTGGGCTTTGGTGCGTATGACGGTGCAATTGTTATTTGTGGGCTTGTATTTGGAATACATTTTTCGCTGGGACAACCCTTGGATCAACGCCTTGTGGGTGGCCGTAATGACCGTAGTAGCCTCTTATACCGTCATTAGACGAACCGGACTGCGTTTGCGTTTGTTTTTCTTCCCCGTTTTACTGTCCACCGTCCTGAGCATCGTCTTGATTGATTATTATTTTCTGGGCATTGTAATCGGATTGAAGAACATTTTAACGGCACGTTATTTTATCCCCATAACCGGAATGCTTTTGGGTAATTCCTTGAAAAACGTCATAATCGCTTTAGATGCCTACTACAAGCGCATTGATGCCGAGATGGTAAGTTACCGGTGGGAATTGGCCAACGGCGCCTCACATAACGAAGCGCTTCAACCTTTTATACGTTTCGCTTTGCAAAGAGCTTTTAATCCGCTTATCGCCACCACGGCCATCATGGGACTCATCGCTTTACCCGGAATGATGACCGGACAAATCCTAGGCGGAAGCGACCCGATGGTAGCCGTCAAATACCAAATCATGATTTTGGTGGTGGTCTTTGCTTCCACTTCACTAAACGTTTGGCTAACCTTACGGCTTTCGGACCGGATTGCTTTTGATGATTTTGATAATTTTCGCCCCGATATTTTCAGACAAACGACACCTCGAAAAAAGAAAATATAATAAAACTAACCGGATTTTCCCTCTCTTCCGTCTTGAAAAATTTTACTTCACTCTCATCTCAAAAAGTTGCATTTATATATTGAATTCGAGTTTCCTTCACGTTTTCTTCTTATGCAATTTTCGGAACTCAAAAACGGCTTCTACAACAAATTCGGTATTTTTTCAAGTCTTCTCACCCCTGAGAATGAGATAAAAAATCACCCCGAAAAATGAAAAAATCCCTGAATTTCCGCCGGATATTTGTCCCCGAAACCAACGCATAACCGAAATGATTTTTTTCATTTTACTTGTCT
>JAMONI010000031.1 GCA_027065935.1 Flavobacteriales bacterium
CTATTCCGGGCAATTGTAATAATTCTTCGTAAGAACGGGGAAACTTTCCGTTTTTTTGTTCGGCGATGATACGTGCGGTTTTGTGCATATTTTCCGCTCTGCGATAGTATCCCAAGCCTTCCCACATTTTTTTTATTTCGTCCAACGGGGCACCGGCCAAAGCAAAAATATCCGGATAGCGCGCCATAAATTTCAAAAAATAAGGCATTCCTTGGTTGACCCGGGTTTGCTGGAGAATAATTTCCGAAAGCCAAATCACGTAAGGGTCGTGCGTATTGCGCCAAGGCAGGTCACGCGCATTTTCTACATACCACCGGTGGATGATTTTACGGAGGGTTTTCAGGTGCGGATGAGCGGTCATTTTTTGTAATAAATAATTATTTCGTCGGGTAAATAGCGTGTCAGTAAATATTGAGCCTGCGGCTTAATCAGCAGGTCGGCTTGGTAATCGCCCGGCAGTCGTGTTAGCGTTTTTCCGTCATATAGAATTACTTCTTTGGCGCTTTGGTCAATGAATACATAAACCGGTTTTCGCGCTATAAAAAATATTCCGGGTGAGTCGTAATCCGAAGCGGGTATGTCGAGTTTTTTTCCGTTGATCCAAACGTGTTTTTCATCGATCAAAATGCTTCGGTTATTGTGGAAACAAGCGTTTTTTAATCCGGAAAATGCGGTATCAATTTCAATTTTTCCTTTTGTGTCGACACGAACCAACCGCCCTTGGGAGTTGATGGCGACAAACCGGTTTTTGTGCTTGAACCAAGGGGTTTTGACCCTGATTTTTTCCTTAATTTTGATTCGGTCTTTTCCGCGCCTGTTCACTATGCGCAAGGTACCGTCTTTTTGTTGTAATAATATATAATCTTTTCCTTGAATCCGGATGTGTTGCGGCGCAAATTGCAACGTATCGGTTAGTTTTACGGGAGCGAATCCTTTGACTTCCTTGGCTTGCAGGTTATAAATTTTTACGTAATTGCCTTCGGCAAAGCAAAGTCTGTAATTTTTATTGTTGTCGTAATCAAAAACGCTCACCGGCGAGGTGATGTTTTTTTTCAACGGGAAAGGTGATATATATTGTCCCAAAATGTCCACCGAATAAATGCCTGACGGGGTGGAAAAAACGAATTGACGTTTGCCGTTCCGGAACATATCGACTTGATAGATTTCACTTGTAACGGGGGCGTTGATATTTTTTTTCCATCGTATTTTGCCTTTGGCATCGGTAAGGACTAACCTGTTGTGTATATCCTGGTAAACAATTTCAAATTTTTTGGTCCGATGGTTATAAATCCACCGGGGCGGTATGTGAAAGTTAGAAGCTTTGATCGAGCTAATTTTTTGCCAAGAAGCTTTTCGGGGGGATTTTTCTTTTGCGCCGGGGGTCAAGTTTTCCAAGGCTTTAAAGTTAACGAACAAGAGTCCGTCGATTTGTTTAAACGTATAATATTTTCCGTTACGATAAGATGCCAAGTTATATTGACGCGGGGCGTGTGCCATTAGCCCGGTGTGGGTTTCGGTTTCGGACAACACATCATTTTGTTCAATGCTTCGGATAAGTTTTTCGGCCGAAGGTATCGAGTGCGTCCAAATAACGTAGTTGTCGTATGTTACGGCATACGGAAAGGCCGTTTTGTCAAAAAGCGGATAGAATATTTGTCTTGCTACGAGCGAATCCTTTCCCGTTCGGTAAATTTCCACGTCGTTGTGTGAAGATACGTGCGAAAAGCTTTCGAGCAAAAGCTCCGGTGATTTCCCGAAAAGGCCCACCAAGTATTTATACCTTCCCGACCGGGCGTATGTGATTGATTTCAAGGACTTAAACGGTGTAATGTCCGTTTCGTCGTTTTTGTATCCGGCATAGGTTTTAAAATCGGTCCAAGATTTGTAAAAAAGCTCGAAAGCGTCAAAAGTTAAAGTGAGATAAGATTCCGTTTGTCCGGGCAAGTAAGTTTCGGGGGCGGTTTCATACGGAGAAACCCTGTCGAAAATTTCGGAAATAGTTCGGACTTCATCGTTGGTCAAAGTCACTCCGCCATAGGATAAATCACCGGTGTTTTCCAAATCCCAAACCAATACTTCACCGAGATGTTTGAGGATAAACTTGTGTCCGAACAAATCGGGGCGGTTGTTCCGTATGTTACCGGGAAAAACGAACCAATATCCCGAAGCTTCGGTATTGACATAATTTTGCATTTCCGATGCAAGCGTGTCGCTTAAAAATTCCGACTCGGTGGTTCGTAACAGTTTTTCGGCGAGAATTTTATTGTCACTTACCAAGCAAAACTTTTGATTACAGAAAAAGTAATAGTTTTTGTTTTCGCCGTTTAGTTTATAATACACGGCACCGTTGTATCGAAGGACTTCGTTTTTGTTGAGTTTGACGGAATCTTCGGGAGGTAATAAGGCCACCCATTTGTTGCCGTTTTTTTCGGCAAAAAAGTGAAATACCGATTTTTTTTCTGGTTTTATTTTTCTAAAAAATGACCAATCCGTTTTGTGGAATAACTGCCGGCTTAAGTAGTCAGGATGTCGGACAAAAAAATCGTCTTCGTTGATTTGCAGAATATAGGCGGCACCCGACAGGAATTTCGGTTTGAAATCCTTTTTTTCATTTTTTTTACAAGCCGTTAATGCCAAAAGAAAAAAAACCAAAAAGCTTATTTTCTTGCCAACCATAGTTCGGGATTTAATTTGGTTCGGTTTTTATAAATTCTGAATTTCAACACACTGATTCCCGAGGCGGGATCTTTGGCAACGGTGCCCAAGACTTGCCCTGTGGTTACTTGCTGGCCTTTCCTGACCGATACGTCTTTCAAATTTCCGTATATCGAAATGTAATTTCCGTGCCGTACATACACGCTTTGATTTCCGCCGGGCACCAACTGTATCATCATCACTTCGCCCTTAAATACCGAACGGGCTTTTTCGTTGTCGGGTACATTGATGTAAATACCACTGTTTACGACGGTTACGTTTTTATAAACCGGATGGGGTTGCTTCCCGAAACGTCGTGCTACGTAGCCTCTTTTTACGGGCCAAGGCAGGCGGCCTTTGTTTGCCGAAAACGCATCGGCCAATTTTTTGCCTTCGGGGGTAAGTACGAATTCCCGCGAACGTTTTCCGGTCTTCTTGTTGGCTCTGGCGATTTCTTCGGCTATAAGCCGTTCTATCATTCGGTCTATTTTTCGGGCTTCACGTTGTTTTTTTCTGATTTCGGCAATGTATTTTCTTTTTTGTTGGCGCAGTTGTGCCAATATTTGTTCCTGCTTGGTCTTTTCCCGCTTGAGTTCTTTCTGTTCGTCCGACAGGTTGGTGAACAAATTCTGTTTTTTGGCTTTTTCGGTTTCCAAACGCTTGACCAAAGCTTGGAGTTCGGTTTCCTTGCTTCGGATGGCGTCGGCTTTCTTTTTTACAAAATCCGAATATTCCTTAATATAACGCATACGTCTCCATGCTTGCCGGAAGCTTTCGGACGACAAAATAAAGTATAAAACCTTTTCTTTGGTAGAAAATTTATACATCTTCCGGACGGCTTCGGCGTAGTTTTTTTTCAACATTTCCAGCTCGCCGTTAAGCATGGCCAATGAATCGGATTTCCGGTCTATCGTTCTGTCCAAGCTCCGTATTTCCTTCTTCAGATTGTTGATAAGCTTTTGCCTTAAATTAATTTTTCGCAAGGTAAGTTCGTAAACGGTCAAGGCGTTACGTTCTTTTCGTTTTGTTTTTTTTAGTGTGGCATTGATACGGTGGATTTCGTCATTTATTTGCTTACGTTTTTTTTCCAATTGCGCACGCGTTTGGGCAAGCAGTTCACCCTGACTTGCCAAAAGTAAGAAAATCGATATCATCCAAATAAAACGGCGGATCGTCAAGAACTTTAATTTAGGTTGCAATTTACGAAAAACCCTTCTATAACGAGCTTAAAAGTCAAAAGTAAGCTGTTGTATATTGGGATGAAACGATTTGCGATGGTATTTTACGGTACCGAAGCGGCGAATGGCCTGCCGATGTTCGGCGGTGGCATATCCTTTGTTTTTATGCCAATTGTATTGCGGATAGCGGAGGTGGATGCGTTTCATAAAATCGTCGCGGAAGGTTTTGGCCAATACGGAAGCCGCGGCGATGGAAAGAAACTTTTCGTCGCCGTTGACAATAGTTTGATGGGGAATGTCTTCAAAAGGTTTGAAGCGGTTTCCGTCCACAATGATGAATTCCGGCCGTACAGGCAAATATTTCAGCGCCCGGTGCATGGCAAAAATGGAAGCGTTAAGGATATTAATACGGTCTATCACGTATTGCGAGACAAA
>JAMONI010000032.1 GCA_027065935.1 Flavobacteriales bacterium
GTTGTGCCGGTACCGGTGTGCGGTATCGGCGCGCGCAATGCTGTCGAAGAGTTTTTGTTCTGTCAAAAACAATTTTTTGTTGAAGTAAACCGACGCGGAATAGTCTTTCCGGTAGGTTCGGTAAACGGGAAAGCGCGGTTCGGGCGCTTGTCTGCAGGAAAACAGAAAAAACATCAAAAGTATTCCCGTAAGTTTTTTCATCTATGCTTGTTTTATTTCATCACAATGTTGCCTTACCTTGTCCAACAAGTAGCTTTCCAATTCGTCGAGGCTTCCTTTAAAGCTTCCGCCTGCGGCGTTTTTGTGTCCGCCCCCGTCAAAATATGCACGGGCAAAGCGGTTTACATCAAAATTGCCTTTGGAGCGGAACGACAGGCGAATTTTGTTTTCGTCGGGTTTTTGGGTTATTAATGCCGTAAAACGGATACCGTCGAGCATCAATCCGTAGTTGACGATACCTTCGGTATCGCCGGGTTTGTATTGGAAACGGCGTAATGTTTCTTCGTCCAGAACGATATATGAAACTCCGCAATCGGGAATAACTTTCATCCGGCGTATGGCTTCGCCGAGCAGTTGCAACCGTTGGTAGGAATAGGTGTCGAAAATACGGGAATGGATTGCGGCATTATCGGCGCCCGCTTCAATAAGTTGTGCGGCAATCCGGTGGGTTTGACCCGATGTTTTGTCGAATTTGAACGAGCCGGTATCGGTCAAGATGCCGGTGTAAACGGCCGTGGCGATTTCGGGGTCGGGGCGTTGGATTAAGCCGGTTTTTTGCAAAAACTCGAACACCAGTTCGGCCGACGAAGCTTTGGAAGGGTCGGAGAGGCGGTAGGGGATACGTTCGTCGGGTTGCAAATGGTGGTCGATCATAAGAAAGGTTTTTTCCCTGACGAGTTGTTCCAATATGGCGCCCAGTTCGTTGCCCGCCCTCGAAAAAGTGTTGAAATCCACGATAAAAATCAAGTCGGATTCGCGTAAAATCCGTTCGGATTTATCCGGATGTTCGGAAAAAATCAATATACGGCCGGCTTGGGGTAGCCATTGTAAAAAACCGGCCAAAGGGTCGGGGGAGATAAGGCTGACGTCTTTACCGTGCTTTTCCAAAGCCATTTGGAGGGCCAGTCCCGAACCGATGGCGTCGCCGTCGGGTCGTGTATGAACGATGACGGAAATTTTTCCGGCTTTTTCGATTAGGGCGCCGACTTGTTCAAAATCCATTCGTTAGCAGATTATTTTACAAAGTTACCTTTTTTTTGTCACTCGGAGAAGCAATGAATTTTACCTATCTTTACGGCAAAGATTTCGGCGTTGAAGTTTTCGTTTATCATACCGGTATATAATCGTTCGGAAGAGTTAAGGGCCTTGTTGGAAAGTTTTGCCGGCCAAAGGCATGAGGATGATTTTACTTATGAAATCATTGTAGTGGACGACGGATCGCAAGAGGATGTTTTTTCGGTGGTAAAACGCTTTGAGAATCGCTTGCCGGTAGTATATTTGCGTAAGCCCAATACCGGTCCGGGAGATTCGCGTAACAAAGGTATGCAAATGGCACGGGGTGCATATTTTGTGATATTGGATTCGGATGTTATTTTGCCGGTATATTATTTGCGGATTTTGAACGCATTGGAACAAGAAGGACGTTTGACGGATTTGGGCGGCGGGCCGGATACATCGGCTACTGAATTTTCGGATTTTCAGAAAGCCGTTGATTTGGTGATGACTTCCTACCTGACCACCGGAGGAATTCGCGGCAAGAAAAAAGAACTTACGCATTATGTGCCGAGGAGCTTTAACATGATTGTGAAGCGTGAGGTGTTTGAACGTACGGGTGGATTTTCTTCCATGCATCCGGGCGAGGACCCCGAGTGGGTATATCGGGCGTGGAAGCAAGGTTTTCGTTCCGGTTTTTATCCCGAACTATTTGTATATCACAAGCGCCGTATCGACCGGGAAGCGTTTTTCAAACAGATGAAAAAGTTCGGTATGGCGCGTGTGATTCTTCTGCGAAAATTTCCCGAGTTTTCAAGTCCGGTGTTTTATTTCCCGTGGCTCTACACGGCGGGTTTGTTTGCGGGAATTTCGGGGGCGGTTTTCGGTTATCCGTGGTTGCTTTGGCTTTATGTGTGGTATTGGGCAGCCGTTTTATCTGAGTTTTTAATAAAATCCAAAAGTTTGAAAATCAGCATTTTAGGTCTTGTTTTATTTCAAGTCCAAATGATAGCTTATGCTTGGGGGTTCGGGAAGGCTTTCGTCCGAATTCGTATCGGAGGTTTGCCGCCCGAGACGGCTTTTCCGGAATTATTTTTTAACTTGAAGGAGCAAAGCGTAATGCGTGATGAAAAAGTTTAAAACGCTCGTGTTAAGATTCAGGCGCTTGCAGGATGTTCTTTTTCGTCCCGTCCGGCGGATGAATTGGCGATTGTTTTCCGTTTTTCTTGTCATTTCGGCGGTTTATTGGTTTTTGCTGAGTTTGAATGAAGGCTATGAGTTGGAACGAAAAATAAAAGTAAGTTATGTATTGGCACCGGGTAAGGTTTTACCGGATTCCGTTTTTTCGGATTCACTTTATTTCAAGATTCAAACCAAAGGATGGTTTTTGTGGAATGCCCGGTGGAGCCGGTCCATAGAAATTCCCGCCGGTATTTCGAGCGAATCCGAAAAGTTGTTTCATATCAAGCAAGCCATCGGCCGGAATCATAAGAAGTCGGTGGAGCTTAAGGATATGCGGTTAATTCCCAATCCCCGTAAGCGGGATTACGGATTTAAACACATGGCCGTCCGTTTGAATTACCGGTTGATTCCCGCTCCCGGTTATTTTATCAAAAACCTCAGAATCAAGCCCGATTCGGTGTGGATTTTCGGCAAAAAAAACAGATTGAAAAAGATTAATGAAATCGGAACCGTCCGAAAAAAAATAGAAAACCTGAAGAGCAACCGGATTTTTAGTCCGCCCCTGCATTTTCCCGAAGGGATTCACGGTTTTACGGACAAAATCAAACTCAAAGTGGAAGTGTTGCCTTACGTATCGGAAGAAAAATCCGTACCCGTTTCGTTGCCCGACACTTTGAGGAATGTTATTTTATTTCCGTCGCAAGTCCGCGTGTATTACAAGAAATATTTGGACAAGAACACAAAGAACGGCAAAGCGCGGTGGGTTATAGGTATCGAGCTGGATTCCACCGGTCGTTATTTTGATGCGGTGGTGGTATCCAAGCCGTCCAACGTCTTTGACGTTGAAATAGAGCCGAAAAAAATAGAATATGTAAGGATTTATGAATAAAAAACCACTTGTTATCGGCCTGACCGGGGGCATGGGAAGCGGAAAAAGCACGGTGGCGGCCTTTTTTGAAAAAAAATTCGGTATCCCGGTGTATTATGCCGACAACCGTGCCAAGGAAATTATGCACGAACCCGAAATATCCGAACGCATTAAACAAAAATTCGGGGCGGAAAGTTTTATTAACGGAAAATTGAATCGAAAGTTATTGGCGGGACGGGTTTTCGGAAATTCAAAAAAATTGAAAGAATTGGAAGATATCGTTCATCCCGAAGTGCGCAAAGACTTTATGCAATGGGTACAACGTCAAAGCGCCCCTTATGTGCTGTTGGAAAATGCCGTATTGTTTAAAACCGGAATGGACAAAATGTGCGATTATGTGGTAGGCGTTACGGCGAATTTATCGACCAGAATGGAAAGAATTGCCCGGAGAGACGGATTAAGCGCCGTGGAAATACGAAAACGCTTGGCACACCAACCCGCAAATGAGGAGTTTGTAAAGAAATCACACTTTATTTTAAAAAATGACACTTCGAAGACAGATTTGTTTGAAGAGGTTAAAAAGTTACACGAAAAATTTGTCAATTTATCAAAACAATCCGATTTTATTTCTTAAAATATTAGAAGAAAAATACTTTTTTAACTAAATCGCTGAAAATATTTTATTAATTCAATTTTTTTAATTAACTTTGTCTTGTGAAAAAGGCGGGTTATCTTTTTATTTCCTACGTTTTGGTGTTCTCCCTGTTGGGAGTGGGCATATTGCAATACGTTTTTCTTAAGAAACAAAAACAATTACTCGAAAAACAAATCATTTTTACCGTAAAAAACACATTGAACGAAATCGAGTATCACATCAAACGCAAAGAGATAGACAAGGTTTACCGGCAAATCGACAGCACGTTGATCAAAGCCAAAAGTCAATTGCTCAAACAGTTTAACTTGGACAATGCACTGGCCGATTGCGACACTCTTGCGGCCGAAAGCAATATCGATATCGTTATGATCGAAGATTCACTACCGATA
>JAMONI010000033.1 GCA_027065935.1 Flavobacteriales bacterium
AAAAAGTTACTACCGTTGAAAAACAATTGGCATCTCCGATGGATAAAAAAATCAAGCAATACGCCGTGTTTGAACTAAGTGCGGATTTGTCGGAATTAAGCGATAATCAAAAAAAGATGATAGCCCGGTTAATGGAAGCGGCGCAATTGATGGATGAAGTGTTTTGGATGGAAGCCTATGGCAATAAACAACAATTGTTCAACAAAATCAATGATTCCTTAATTAAGGAATATGTAAAAATCAATTACGGCCCTTGGGACAGATTGGATGAAAACAAGCCCTTTGTGAAAGGCTTCGGTCCTAAACCCAAAGGCGCCAACTTTTATCCGCACGACATGAGCATTGATGAATTCGAACAAGCCGGCTTGCCGGACAAGACCTCGCTTTACACGCTCATACGGCGCGATAGCACGGGAAAACTCTATACGATTCCTTATCACAAGGCATTTGAAAAACAACACAAAAAAGCGGCGGAATTGCTCATACAAGCGGCGGAACTGGCCGAAGACGAAGGCTTTAAAAAATACCTCGAGGCACGCGCACGGGCCTTGCTCACCGACGATTATCAACAAAGCGACATGCTTTGGATGGACATGAAAACCAACCGTGTGGATGTGGTAATCGGACCGGTGGAAACTTACGAAGATCAACTTTTCGGTTATAAAGCGGCACACGAAGCCTTTGTGCTACTCAAAGATATGAAGTGGAGCGAACGTTTGCAGAAATACGCCAAATTACTTCCCGAATTACAGCAAGGATTACCCGTGGACGACAAATACAAACAAGAAAATCCCGGCACCCGTTCGGACCTCAACGCTTACGACGCACTCTATTACGCCGGCGATGCCAACGCAGGCCCCAAAACCATTGCCATCAACTTGCCCAACGACGAAGAAGTTCAATTGAAAAAAGGTTCGCGCAGGCTTCAGCTAAAAAACGTGATGAAAGCCAAATTCGATAAAATACTCATGCCCATAGCCGGTGTATTGATAGACCCGGAACAGAAAAAACACATTACTTTCGATGCATTTTTCGGAAACACCATGTTTCATGAAGTGGCACACGGCTTGGGTATCAAAAATACCGTAACCGGAAAAGGAAAAGTCCGTTTGGCCCTTAAAGACTTGGCTTCAACCCTCGAAGAAGGCAAAGCCGACATATTAGGCCTTTATATGATATTCAAACTCAAAGAGAAAAACATGCTGGATGGTGACATAAAAGACTACATGACCACCTTTATGGCCGGAATTTTTCGAAGCATACGTTTCGGCGCTTCCGAAGCCCACGGCTTGGCCAACCTGATACGGTTTAACTTTTTCAAAGAAAAAGGCGCCTTTATACGCAATGCGGACGGACGCTATACGGTGGATTATGAAAAAATGCCTCAAGCCGTCAGCGAATTATCCCGGATCATCCTGACCCTGCAAGGTGACGGGGATTACGACAAAGCAAAGGCTTTTGTAGAAAAATACGGAAAAATGGACGAAACTTTACAAGCCGATTTGGACAAAGTAAACCACGCGGGTATTCCGGTGGATATCATTTTCAAACAAGGAAAAGATGTTTTGGGTTTATAAATTTTTTGTATATTTGCCACGCCTTTACAAACCGCTCGCGAAAGGTTCGTGTATGTTTGTAACGGATAACGAAAACCGGTAAGACAATGGACGACATCATCAAGTATGTAGAAGACGTACTCATTGAAAAGAAAGATTTTCCCCACTTCGACGCGGGAGATACCATCACGGTGTACTACGAAATTAAAGAAGGAAACAAAACAAGAACACAGTTTTTCCGCGGTGTGGTTATTCAACGGCGCGGCAGCGGCGCCACCGAAACTTTCACCATCCGAAAAATGTCGGGTGACGTGGGCGTGGAACGGATTTTCCCGATAAATATGCCCACCATTCAAAAAATTGAAGTCAACAAACGCGGTAAAGTACGCAGGGGACGTATTTTTTACTTCCGTAAATTGCGCGGAAAGAAAGCGCGTATCAAAGAAAAAATGTCTTTCAAACAGAAAGACGAAAAAACGAGAGGGTAAATCCCTTTCGCTTTGGTTTTCATGGCTTTACGAAAGGGCTGCCGGTTCTAACTCGGCAGCTTTTTTGTTTTGATACCTACCTTTGTTAGATGCGGTTATTTGAAAATCTTATACCGTATTTTCCAAAAACTTATACCCGTTGCCGGCCTACATTTACTTTCTTCGCATAACTTTGAAGTAAAATCAAGGCGGATATGAGAATTTTACTTATCGTTTTTATCCTTTTGGGCGGATTGAGTGTGATGTCGGGTGCTTTGGGCGCTCACGCGCTCAAAAAAATGCTATCCGAAACCTCGCTCGAAAGTTACAAAACGGCGGTGTTGTATCAATTTCTCCACGTTTTGGCCGGCTTGGCGGTGTATGCCGTTCCCGGAATGAGCGCAGGACAGAAAAAAACGGTGATGCTCGTTTTTCTAACGGGCATTTTGTTTTTTTCCGGTTCCATTTACCTAATGAGCCTGCTTAACGTGCCGTCCAAGTACGTTTGGTTCATTACGCCCTTAGGCGGCATTTTATTCATGACCGGCTGGTTCGTCTGGGCATATTTTATGCTCAAAATAAAATGATTATTTACAGAGTAAACTTTTCATTACATCGGTTTTTCGTAGTACTTCGTTCCATTCCGCTTCGGGGTTACTGTCACGGACAATGCCTCCTCCCGCATAGATTCGGAGCGATTTATTACATATTTTCACCGACCTCAAGTTAACGTGAAACAATCCCCTGTCCGCTTGTCTGAATCCGAAGAATCCCGTATAGTATTCCCGGTCGTACCCTTCGATTTCGGCAATGTATTCTACGGCTTTTTCCTTGGGCATCCCCGCTACGGCCGGTGTGGGATGTAAGCTTTTCAATATCTCGTCGATAAGATTTCCTTCCGGAAAAAGGAATGAAATATCGGTGCGCAAATGAACCAATTGCCCTTGCCTGTAATCGTATGGGGCCGAAACGGTGACGGCCAACCGAAGTTCAAACAGTTTTCGCTTGATATAATCCGTGACGATTTGCTGTTCGATACGTTCCTTATCTGTCCAATTTTTATTTTCATCGGTAAATTTGGTACCTGCAAGACTCACCGTTGCGCCGTTCATCACCTCGGTTAGGCCGAGTTTCGAAAAACTCAACAAAGGTTCGGGCGAAGCGCCGGCCATTGCAAATCCGGCCCTCGGATGATGCCAAACATACACGAAAGCACCGGGATAAGCACGGGCAATCGCATAAAAGAAGTTTTCCATGTCCAGAAAGTCGAAATGTAAATCAAAGGGAGCCGAAATGACCAACTTGCTTAAAGAATCATTGTTTTCGATAAGGGAAACGGCTTGTTTTACTTTTTTCCGGTGTCCGTCCGGATCCGGAATTTTTTTTATACGGCATCCCTTGATGTAATCACGAACCGCATGAGGAATTTTATGTTGTTTAAAAACCGAACGGGCCAACGGAATAAACAATACGGGATGGCGGGAAAAATCGAACGGGCCGAGATAAAATCCGCTTTCGTTAAAATGCGATACCGTATGAACTTTTTCGTCCTGTTGTTGTAACGAATAATATGAATCCTTGTCGGGAAGTTTGAATAATACGAAAGGACGACCCTTATCAAAAAATCCGGTTTTCATTTATCCAAAATGATATTGGTAAGTTTGGCGTGGGCGATTAAGCGGTCTTGCTCGTCGGTTATCTTTATTTCCCATAAATGAACGGTTTTACCCAAATGAAGCGGCCGGGCGGTGGCGGTAACCGTGCCTTGACTCACGCTTCGCAAATGGTTGATTTGCAAATCAATGCCTAAAGCTTTTTGTTTGGCGGCGTCAATAAACAAATAGGAAGCCGTACTGCCCACACTTTCGGCCAATGCCGCACTCGCTCCGCCGTGCAATAATCCCAAAGGTTGATGAACTTTTTCACCCACAGGCATTCGAGCGGTCAAAAAATCCACACCGGCATCGGTAAATTCGATGCCCATCCATTCCATCATATTACCTTTGGCAATAACATCGTTGAGAAAATCCAATAATTTTTTTTTGTTATCCATACGATATCCGTGCTATTTACCTGCAAAATACTATTTTTTTGCCAGAGCAAACATATGTTTTATATTTTTTCTTTGCTTGTTCGTACGAATGTACGTCCCTGAAATAGGTTGACCGTTTTTCATAAAACAAATCACTATGAAAAAGGTCAAGAAACGCAATTCGCACTCCGTATTTCCCGGATTTTTATGTTGGATTTATACGTACGCCTAC
>JAMONI010000034.1 GCA_027065935.1 Flavobacteriales bacterium
ACGCATCGGACCGTATAAACACCACTTGATCCAATTCGTCCGATACGGTTTTTACGTCCTTGTCGTTCAATATCCAGGCGCTGCCTTCTTGTTTTTCCTGTTGGATGTATTCCGAAAGGGTTTTGGCATTAATTCCCGTTAGCTGTTGGGCATGAATATTTTGGCTCAAAACAAGCAATGCCACGGAAAGCAAAAACATGAAGCGGCTCATGGATTTTTTTGTAAAAATACATACATTTTTTATACCGAATCGCCTGATTTTGACATTTCCTTTCGCAGATTGCGGACACCCTCCCTTAACTCCTTCGCATTATAAGCCAAGACAATCAAGTGGTCGTTGTCGTCCACACGGCGGGTGCGTTCGCGTTCGTCTTTGGGGTTGATAATGACGTCGCGGGTGATGCCTCCTTCTCTTTTGGCTAATTTTTCTTGAATTTTCTTTTTGTCTATGAGTATTTTTCCATTTTCATCGAAGAAAATGATGTGGTAACCGATGAGTAAAATATTTTCCTTTCGCAACAAGGGCAAGAGTTCGTCGAAGGTTTTGCCTCGCAAGTGGGCGTTTTCGGGCTCGGCCAAATCGATTTTGTAAAATTCATTCAGGTCGTTATATTCCAAAATTTCATCGAACACCTTGGACAGGCCGTGGTTGAAAATGGCTTGCTTCATAATGGCTTTGCGGTAGTTGCCGGCCACGACGATTTCGTTTACGTCGGCTTCAAAGAGATTTTCGCGTATTTCCGGATGATTGATTTCGGCTATCATATAGATCTTGTCCATCGGCTTAAAGTCTTTTTGCTTTTCATCTTCATCATTCCGGTTTTTCTTTTGCGGAAAGACCTTGTTGATGATTCGTTTCGGCAAGGAAGGTTCTTCTTCCCTCAATTCCGGATGGTTGTTTACAAACCTTGAAACGGCCAAGGCGCGCAGCAGCGTCCTTTCGTCCGCATGAAAAGAATTGTCTTCGGCCAACAACACGATGGTATCCGCCCGGGCCACGCCGGCTTTTTCCAATACGTGTACGTCCCGCGCGTCGCCTTCGATGAGGTCAATCACCTTGTTGTCGTGCAAATCTTTGATAGCGGGATGTTTATCGCGGATTTGCGGAATATTTTCGGCTACGCATACGATGCGCATATCTTTGTTATGATATTCTTTGGCATCTTTCAGAATGCCTTGAATAAATTTTTCGGTGGTTCCGTTCCATCCGAAAATGACCAAATGATTTTTAAAATGGGTTTTCATAAGTCCTTTTTTTCGTTTACGGCTCATTTTGTAAGTGGCGTATTCCGAAACGCCTATAAGAATGGTACCTATCCAAAAGTTTAAAGAATTGAGCGACAGCATCATTTTGCCCAAGGTGGACAGGGGAAAAATACCGTTGCTATTGCCCGTTACGGTGGTAACGAAAAGCCATGAATGCAAATCCGGGCGCGTCATGTTGAGGATTTGGCTTTTGATGCCGATGTTTTCGTAAAAGCGCCGTTCGGCCCAAATCATGGTTTCGATGCTTCCGAAGTAAATGATTATCAATACGATAAATCCCAATTGAAAATGCTTGTAGCGGTTCCAAAAATAGAGCAGGTTGTATTTGGGAAACCATTTGCCCGTGTAAAAATAGTGCCACAGCAGAAGTGCGGCCACAATCAACGCCAACACGGCATAGATCCAACCGTCCCAAACGGGCATGCGAAAGGCGCGGCGCAGGGATTTATGCAAAGGCAGATTCTTGAGCTGTTCGGCACGCAGGGCGGGATCGTCGCGGAAGCGTTCGAAAGATTTCGACAAGGTTTGCCGGAAGGTGTGAAGGCTAGAATCCGGCGGCGGGGAAATGAGCGCGTGAATCAGGCTATTGCCGGGCCGCAATTTTTGCAAAATATTTTTACGTCCCGTGATAAAACTCCAACTTCCCAAAGTATATCGACCTTTACCCAATGAAGACAGATTGACATTCCGGATATGATTTTGAAGCATTTCCGCATCTTCCGGTGTCAAATAAACCACCTTGGCTTTCAGGCTGTCCATTTCTTTCAGAGGCAAGGAAAAACTCACCACATAATCCAATTTCCCCTTTTTAAAACGGTCGATGAGCGTGTCGTAATTGTCGAATTCTTCTTCAAAACGGTCTTTCGGAAGGTTCAGAAAACGCGCCAACGTGCGGAAGGTTTTGTAACTGTAGCTGTTTTTCGACGTAAATCCGATGCGCTTTTTCGTAGCGCCCGCCGCCATTTGCCGGGCTTCCGTATCCCCGGGGCCGCGGTGGTAAATCCATAATTTTTCTTCGTACAGCGGCAGGATGACTTCGATATTTTTGATTCCTTTTTCGTCATTGTAAAGACTTGAAAGCAAAACATTTCGCTGCACCAAAGCCAAATCGACCTCGTTGTTGCGCAAGAGTTCGATATTTTCGTTGCTGCCGTTGGTTTCGATAATGCCGAATTTGGCGGGAAAAGCGGCGTTGTACCGCTTGGCAATATAATCCCCGAATTTGTAATAATTGCCCCCGCGGCTGCCCGTGGCGATGATGTAATGTTCCTGTTGGGCATGCAGGATAACCGGCAAGAAAAACCACCAAATGAAAAGGCGCAGGTTCATGACTTGAAATATTAGCCAAACATAAAAAAATTATAAAAAATATTTCTTTAAAAGCTGAATTTCAAAGCCGTATATCAGAATAAATTATATCCGGAATCCAACCGGTTTTCATCAAAATCCGGGCAATTTTCATTTTTTTGTTTCTTTAGTGTACCTTAAGCTCACATATAAACCGGTTTACTTTATGATCTCTCTCGATTGATTGGAATATGTATTAGGGGTTATTGGTTCTTCGTCCTTACGCTAAATCACCCCTTCACTTTTTCATTTCTTCATTCCTTCAAAATTCCTACTATTTTTTGTATTTTTTTTCCGGTTTGGTACGTTTTCGCGATATACTTTGGTTTTGGATGGCAATGATTCTATTATTCGATTTTTAACGGGCAATTAGAACTTTGGTGACAAACAAGCTTTTCGGGGTCTTTATTTTTAAGATGTATGTGCCTTCTTTCCAGTGGGTTGTGTCTATATGATTATTGTTTTTCAGCTTGGCCGAATAAATGAGTTTTCCACTCAAATCATAACAATCCACTTCCAAATCATTGGTCTCATCTTTTGACTTGATAAAAAGTTTGTGATTGGCCGGAACGGGAAAGGCGTTTATATCTGCTACAGAGGTTTCGGCCGTATGCATGTTTTCACAACTTTCAGGTCTTTCAACCACTTGTGTGTGGTTCGGTATGTTCCAATTGTTAATATAAGTTGCCGTGGAATCATCAACCACCACGCAAGTCAAATCATTACAATTATCAGCTGACATTTGTAGTACAAAAGGATTATTTCCATTTCTTATGTTTAGTTTTTCGATAGCCGTGTTGTCAATAACGATTTGGTTTAAATTCGATGCCCAAGATAAGTCCAAATACCCGCTTAATTGCGGATTATCGGCACATACCAACTGTGTTAGTAAGCCTTGCAGCGGGAGCGTTAAATGCGATAAATCATTGTTATAAACCAAAATGTCTTCCAAGAACACATGGTTGGAAAAATCGAGAGAAGCCAAAAGGTTATTAAAAGCAATGAAATTGACCAGAGAAATATTCGTGCTTAAATCGATTTGTGTGATTTGGTTGTTAAAAATATACAGATACTTTAAATTCGTATTTCCGGTGATATTTATGTTGTCAATAAAATTATCGTGGCACGACAGTACCTCCAATTGCGGACATCCGGTGATCAACAGTTGGTTGAGGTTACTATATTCCAAGTAAACGGCGTTCAATTGATTGAGGTTTGAAATTTCCAAACGTGTCAAAGGCGTCCACGCGGCCGATAAGACCTCTAATGCGGAAAAATCCTGTATTCCCGTTAAGTCACTGATGTTTTTATATGAAAGTTGTAATTGACGAACCGTGTCGATACTTGCCGTCAATACTCGACCATCCAAAGTATCATCCACGTTCATATCGATTAAGACTTGCTCGAAGTTCGGATCGGGGATCATGGTGTATTGCCCCGATAATAGAAGAGGAAACCAAAGATATACGAAAAACATCTTTGTTTTCATAACAGATAGTTCGATAGTGTGTTATTGTTTATAAATTATCTTTTCTTTTTTAGCACCGGTTGTTGTTTCTTTTATGATTTCATGGAACATTTGACTTTCCAATCGGTTTTCTAAATTTGGATCGGCACTTTCTCGGGTATTAAATACGC
>JAMONI010000035.1 GCA_027065935.1 Flavobacteriales bacterium
CTCGACGAAGCTAATCCCTTTGTAGGAGAAAAAGGCCGGCGACATACCGAACCCGAAACACGCATCAGTGTAATTTTCCCCAAACATCTGAAAAACGGCATTCTCGCGTCATTGCTTGAAGCCCACCCTTACGAAGAACCGGCTTACGAAATTTTCATAACCGAAAACGTAAACCCCGAAATCGGACTGGGAAGCATCGGCATACTGGAAGAAGAAGAAACGGAAGAAAAGGATTTCTTGCATCATGTCAAAAAAATTTTGGGCACACCCGTATTAAGACATTCCGAATTACGCGGAAAGCCGGTAAAAAAAGTAGCCGTCGTAGGCGGAAGCGGTGCTTTTGCCATAGAAGCGGCCAAAGCCGCCGGTGCCGACGCCTTTATATCGGGGGACCTTAAATATCACGACTTTTTCAAAGCCGAAAAGCAAATCCTCCTCATCGACGCCGGACATTTTGAAAGCGAACAATTTGTGGCCGATGCTTTAGTGAAAATCATATCGGAAAAATTTCCTAACTTTGCCGTTACTAAATCCGAACGTTCAACCAATCCGGTAAAATATTTCTAAATTATGGCAGAACAAAAGAAAATGTTATCCGTAGAAGACCGCCTTCGATTGCTTTACGACCTACAACTGATCGACAGCCGTATTCACAAACTGGTTAACCTTCGCGGCGAACTTCCTTTGGAAGTGAAATTTTTCGAAGATGAAATCGAAGGACTTCAAACCCGTATTGAAAAACACAAAGAAGAAATCGACCGGCTTAATCAAGAAGTGATCAAATACAAAAACCGTAAAGAAAAAGCCAAAGAAGGAATCGAACGCTATACGCAAATGTTAAACAATGCCCGTAACGACCGGGAATACAAATCACTGCAAGAAGAAATCGATTATTTCGAAGAAGAAATCAAGGTCAGTGACAAGCGGGTTAAAGAAGCCTTGGTAAAGGTATCTCAATTGGAAGCGGATATCAAAGAAATTGAAGCAACCTTGCAAGAAAAAGAAAAACAACTGGAAGCCAAAAAGAAAGAATTGGACGACATTATCGCCGAAACGCAACGCGAAGAAGAAGAACTGAACAAACTGCGTGAAGAATACCGCACCCAACTGCCCGAACGCTTGCTCCGGGCTTACGATAGATTGACCCGTAAGTTCAAAAACCGCCTGGCGGTGGTCTCTTTCGACCGTGATGCTTCCGGAGGTTCGTATTTTGTTATTCCTCCGCAAATGCAATTGGAAATCCGCGAGCGCGACCGGATTATCGTGGACGAACACACGGGACGTATTTTGGTGGACCCGGAATTGGCCACCGAAGAAAAAGAACGGATGCGGGAAATCTTTACCAAATTCGGTAACGTACTGGAAGAATAATCTTACGGTTTTTTATAACAATCCGTTCCGGCGGGGCTTTGCCCCGCCGGAATTTTTATGTAACTATTTCAATAACCCGATGGGGGCTTTTCAATAAAAAAGCGGTCCCTGTACGGAACCGCCTTATTCACGAGTTGAAAATCCTTTGCTTTTATTTTTGTTCGGAAGCTTGATTCATCAATTTCATAAATTCATCCAATTGCGGCATCAGAATAATTTCGGTACGGCGGTTTTTGGACCTTCCTTCGGCCGTATCGTTTGAGGCTTTGGGGTCCCATTCACCTTTTCCTCCGGCCGTAATTCGCTTGGGATCAACGCCGTGTTTGGTTTGTAACCGCCTTGCAATGGAAGTGGCACGCAAGGCACTCAAGTCCCAATTGTCTTTAATACAACCGGTTTTTATAGGCACATTATCGGTATTGCCCACAATAAGAATTTCATAATCCTTATGTTCGTTCAAAATTTTAGCGATTTTAGCCAAAACTTTGTCCGCTTTGGGATTGATACGCGTACTACCGGACTTAAACAGCATGTTATCGGACAAAGAAATGAACACCACACCTTTTTTCACCTTGATATCGAGGTCCTCGTCATTGGCATCCACATCGGCTACCGACTTGGTTAATTGTTCTTTCAACACTTGATTGAGCGAGTCTTTCTTCTTGTTTTCCTCTATCAACATTTTAATGTAGGCGTTACTGCTACGTATTTCATCGAGCAGTTTGGCAATGTTAACATTCCCTTGCTGATTCAAACTGATACACTTGTCCAATGCCTTTTGCAAACTGGTATTACTGCTCTCCAAGCCTTTGATACGGGCTTGTAACTGTTCTTTTTCCACCTTGCATTCCATGTAATTTTGGCGGAATTTCTTGTAATTCTTGTCCGCTTGTTCGTACTGCGCAAGCACTTCCTTGTATTTTTTCTTGGAAACACAAGATGTGGTGAGAAAAACGAACAACCCCATCAAAATAAATAATTTTTTCATCGGAAACGGTTTTATGTTATAACGCAAATTTACTTCTTTTATGATACAAAATCATTGTTTTATGCATTAAATTAACAAAAATCAATCTTTATACCGTAATTTACGGTTTTCGTCCAAAAACAATACGTCTTTTTCCAACAGGTTTTTTACCACACGGTTGATTTCATGCTCTTTGCCGAAAAGAACAACCAAAGAATGAAAATCCACCGGGCTTTTTTCTTTAACATACGCAATGATTTTTCGTTCCAACTCGTCAAAACTCACTTGCTTCTTTGATACGCATACGTCACACTGTCCGCAAACAAAATCCCGTTCTTCGTCAAAATAGCGTTTGATAAACCCCACACGGCATTGATGGGAATTTTCCACGTACTGCAACATTTGTAAGGCTTTTTCGCGCCGTATTTTCAAATAATTTTCGATGGATTTTCGAAGCATATACAAATAATCGTCCTGCCGGTTATTCAGGAAGACGATTTGCATATCGGCGGTTTGCTCCTTGAAGGTTATCCATCCTTGTGCGTGAAGATTATGAAGGGATTTCAGCAAAGTTTTGCGGTCGGTTTGCCATTTTCCCGCCAAATCGTTTAGGAAAACCTTGACCGGATAATCGAAAATATCGGGAAAACTCCGCACGAGCCATTCCAAAACCTGCGCCGGACGGCTTTGATCTTTAAATAAATGAATGTATTCCCTCACCTTGCCGGGAGATGCTTTTATCATAATTTCCGACTTGTGCCCATCGGCATTTTCAAGGAGTATAAGACCTTGATTTTCAAGAATTTTTAATGCGCTTGCCAACGGATATGTTTTGTAGTGGTATTTCTTTGCCCACTTTACGGGATCAAAATCCACGCGCACCCCCTCCCCTTCTCCATCGGCAATAAAATAAGATGAATAGAGTCGTTGCATCACTTCTTTAATAAATTCGAATGACGGAAGTTGCCATTGTAATCTTTGCAGGAAAACATCCCTGTCGTTTGCGTTCACCACCAAAAAAGCTTGCGCCGGCAAGCCGTTACGTCCCGCCCTGCCCGCTTCCTGCACGTATTGTTCCAGGCTCCAAGGAATGTCGATATGAAGGATATGCTTCACGTCCGGCTTGTCAATGCCCATACCGAAGGCGCTTGTAGCGACCACAACCTGAATTTTGTTCGCCAACCAGTTCCGTAGCCGGTCGTTCTTTTCTTCTTTGGTGAGCCCGCCGTGAAAGGCTTGGGCTTTGATATGCAAACTCGACAGGTAATTGGCCGTAAGAATGCTTTGCTTGCGGGTATTGACGTAAACCACCGCCGAATGTTTGTCTTTCAAAATATTTTTGACGAATCTTAATTTGTCTTCGGTATGATAAACGCCGAACCGGAGATTTTCACGGTAAAACGATTTGACAAAGATTTCGGGGTTTTTCAGTTCGAGTTGTTCGATAATATCCGCTCGGGTTTCGGGCCTGGCCGTTGCCGTCAAAGCCAAAAAAGGAACTTGCGGAAATAATGTTCTTAATTCCTTGATTTTCAAATACTCGGGACGAAAATCATGTCCCCATTCCGACACGCAATGGGCTTCGTCCACACATACCAGTCCGGGGTTTATCCCGGCCAGATGGCTTTTTACCAAAGGATTTTGAAGTCGTTCGGGCGACAAAAAAACAAAGGCATACCGCCCCAATCTGATGTTGTCCAATCGCCGGCGCAGTTCTTTGATGTCTAACTTGCCCGATACGGCTTCGGCCGAAAGACCCTTGTTTTTCAATCCGTTGACTTGATCTTCCATCAGTGCAATCAACGGCGAAATGACAATCACGGGCTTATTCATAGCCAACCCGGCCACTTGATAGGTTAAGGATTTTCCGAAACCGGTAGGTAAAACGGCCAATACGTCCT
>JAMONI010000036.1 GCA_027065935.1 Flavobacteriales bacterium
TGTGTGCAAGGGGATTCGGGTGCGCCTTTGGAAAAAAACGAATTGGACATACTGGCGGAAATTTACGATAAGATAAAACCCTTTATGCGTCCCGAAGGGATTAGCGCCGTGGAAGAACAAGGTGTTTACATCAAAGACATTGAAGGGGATTGGGTAACCCCGCTCGTGGAAGGGAAAGAATGTGCTTACACGGTGTTTGACGATAAAGGCATTGCTTTATGCTCCATCGAGTTGGCTTGGAAGGCGGGAGCTATCGATTTCAAGAAACCGATTTCCTGTCATCTTTATCCCGTGCGATTAAAGGAATACCGTGATTTTACGGCGGTTCAATACCACCGTTGGGATATTTGTTCGCCCGCTTGTAAATTAGGCGAACAGCTTCACATTCCTTTATACAAATTTCTTAAAGAACCGCTCGTCAGAAAATTCGGAAGCGCTTGGTATAAAGAAATGGAAGCCGTTGCCGGTGCGTTAAAAGACGTTAATTCCTGACGAAATAAAATACATGTTTGTACGTGCTGGTTCCGGATAATTCCTGCCGGTAATAAATCAATTCTTTTTCGGTCAATTTTTCAATGATATAATCCGTAGTAGTACCGCTTGAATATACGGTTAATTGCAAAGTCATGGGATCGGCGTCTTGATTGAGCACATAAGAGCCGTAATCGGTGGTTTGGCCCTGGGCGTTATAGTGAAAATATTCGCCCGAAGGGGTAAAAACCCGAAACCAACCGGGGGTGTTGTTCGTATTGATTAACAAGCCGTTTTGATACATTTCCGTTTTTTCGGCTATCCATGTATCTTGCACGAGATAGTCCCGGACGGTTGGCTCTTCAACGGGGCATTCTTTTTTCTTGCACGAGGACAGATTTACAATAAACAAGGCGCTCAGTATAATCAGAATTATTCGTTTCATAGCGATAAGTTTTTAATGCTTAGTTTCTTTTATAATAATACACGTAAGTTACCGGTCCGCTCTCATAATTGAGTTCCATTTCGGTTTCGTTAATTGTAGCCACCTTAAAGGTCATCGGGGCTCCGAAGTCTTTGTCCATAGTCAACTCCATGGCGCCTTCGTTCAATTCATAATTTCCCGATTCCGAGAAATTGGTGTCGTTTGCATCGAAATAATAATACCTGTTGCCGGGTGTAAACACACAACGTTTGTTCAAATCTTCCGAAAAACTGGTTCCGTTGGCAACGGTTTTTTTCTTGAATAAACGCCAATCATCCATGGTGAGCAGTTCGTAGGGCGTTTTTTCTTTTTCACAGGTGTCTTTCTTGCAAGAAGAAATCCCTGCCGCAACAATAAGCATCAAGAGTACACTTAAACGTTTCATAAAAGAAAGGTTTTATTAAAATTTCATTCAAATTTACAAAATTATACTTCCAATTTCAAATGCAATTCTTTTAGTTGGGCTTCGGACAGGTAATCCGGAGCGTCGATCATCACATCACGACCGGCATTGTTTTTGGGAAAGGCGATAAATTCACGAATACTTTCTTTGCCCGCCAATAGGGCCACCAAGCGGTCCAGTCCCAAAGCGATTCCCCCGTGGGGCGGAGCGCCGTATTCAAAGGCTTTCATCAAAAATCCGAATTGCCGTTCGGCTTCTTCATCGGTAAATCCTAGTAGTTTAAACATTTTTTGTTGCAAGGTTCTGTCGTAAATACGAATGGACCCGCCTCCGATTTCATTACCGTTAAGCACCAAATCATAAGCATTGGCACGGACTTTTTCGGGTGCGGAATCCAACAGAGGTATGTCTTCGGGTTTGGGTGAAGTAAACGGATGGTGCATGGCATGGTACCGTTGGGTTTCTTCATCCCATTCGAGCAAGGGGAAATCCACGATCCACAAGGGAGCGAATTCATACGGCTTGCGTAAATTTAAGCGTTCGCCCATTTCCATACGCAACACACCCAATTGTTTTTGCGTGGTTTCTTTATCGCCGGACAAAATCAGCATCAAATCGCCGGGTACGGCATGCAAACGCTCGGCCCATAGAATGAAATCGTCTTTGTCGAAAAACTTGTCAACGGACGACTTGAAACTTCCGTCTTCGTTATATTTTACCCATACCATTCCTTTGGCGCCCACTTGCGGGCGTTGTACCCATTTGACCAGTTCGTCGATCTGCTTGCGGGAATAGCCCGAAGCTTCCGGGACGGCGATACCTCCCGTATATTCGGTTGCGGAAAATACTTTAAAGTCCTTTTGTTTGACCAAATCGGTGATTTCACCCAATTCCATACCGAACCGAATATCGGGTTTGTCGGTTCCGTAGCGGCGTAAGGCTTCTTCATAGGTCATTCTCGGAAAATTTCCGGTTTCGATATCGTGAAATTCTTTCAAAAGGTGCTTGAGCAAGCCTTCGAACGTGCGTAAAACGTCTTCTTGTTCTACGAAAGACATTTCGCAATCGATTTGGGTGAATTCGGGTTGCCGGTCGGCGCGCAGGTCTTCATCGCGAAAGCATTTAACGATTTGCATATACTTGTCCATCCCCGCCACCATAAGCAATTGCTTAAAGGTTTGCGGTGATTGAGGTAAGGCGTAAAACTGACCGGGGTGCAATCGCGAGGGCACCACGAAATCCCGTGCGCCTTCGGGAGTGGATTTAATCAAATAAGGCGTTTCGATGTCTATAAAACCTTGGTCCGCCAGGTAGTTCCTGACGGCTTGTGTTACGCGCGAACGAAAAATCAAATTGTTTTTCAGCGGATTTCTCCTTATATCCAGATATCGATACACGGCGCGGATTTCTTCGCCGCCGTCGGTTTGGTCTTCTATGGTAAAAGGGGGTATTTTCGATGTGTTCAGTACTTTAAGTTTTTCGACCTTTACTTCAATGTCACCGGTGGGCAGTTTTTTATTTTTACTTTCTCTTTCCACCACCGTACCTTCGGCTTGAATAACAAATTCGCGTCCTAATTTTCTTGCTTGTTCCAGTAAATTTTTATTTTCTTCGTAAAAGGCCAATTGGGTTATTCCGTACCGGTCGCGCAAGTCCACAAACAAAACGGCGCCCAAATCACGGATACGTTGGACCCATCCGCTTAACTTTACGCGTTGGCCTGCATGATGCATATTAAGTTCCCCGCAAGTGTGTGTTCGATATTTCATTGGCTGTTGATTTGGTTACAAAGGTAAGACTTTATACAAAAAAACCGCTCTTAAGCGAGCGGCCTGTGATGTGGATTTACTTAAAAACGCTCATTCCCGGATATAAGCCCACGGGGTTTAATTCTTCTTCGATTCTGAGTAGTTGGTTGTATTTGGCCATCCGGTCGGTACGGGAGAGGGAACCGGTTTTGATTTGTCCGGCGTTGGTTGCTACGGACAAGTCGGCTATAGTGGTATCTTCCGTTTCGCCCGATCGGTGAGAAATAACGGCTTTGTATCCCGCCTTATGTGCCA
>JAMONI010000037.1 GCA_027065935.1 Flavobacteriales bacterium
CGCCCGTTCCGGTAATACCCACCACGGGAATGTGCATGCGCAGGGCTTCTTCGCGGATTTCGTCCAACAATTTCCGGTGCAAATCCGGGTAATTTTCCGCCGCCGAAATGGTTTGCGCCACCTTTTTGTCTTCTTTGGTTTTGATGTCGTACACCGAACTTACTTCAATGTCTTTTCCCGTAGGGAAATCGGCGCGCATCAACAGGTCGTTGATCATGCCTTGCAGGCCCATTTTCAGGCCGTCGTCGGGCAGGTAAATTTTTTCGATGCCGTATGCTTCCAATTCTTCGGCTTCTTCGGGCAGGATGGTTCCGCCGCCGCCGGCAAAAATTTTGATGTGTCCCGCGCCTTTTTCTTGCAGCAAGTCGTACATGTATTTGAGAAATTCCATGTGTCCGCCTTGGTAGGACGTAACCGCAATGGCTTGGACGTCTTCCTGAATGGCCGCATCTACGATTTCGCGCACGCTCCGGTTATGTCCCAAGTGGATCACTTCGGCGCCGGATTGTTGAATGATGCGCCGCATGATGTTGATGGATGCATCGTGTCCGTCGAAGAGCGAAGCGGCGGTAACGACGCGGATTTTGTTTTCGGGTTTATAGGGTTCGTCGGGTGGGTTTGTAAGGTTCCGGTCTATTGCGGTTGCTTGTTCCGTCATAGGTTTATCGTCTTTTAAAAATTGAGGTATAAGATACGAAAATCCGGCGAAACCGTTGAGAACGCTTAACATTTTAAGCCGTTTTCGTTTCCCGGAAAATACTTGCGTAAACATCATTACCCGGGACGGGGCATTTTTATAAAATTACAAAACTTTTCCGGCTTCCTTATTATTTTTTAGTAATTTTGGATATTTAAAAAATCCATTCGGATGAACAGACTGTGGTTAGTCGGGATATTCTTGGTGTATTGGGCCTTTCCGGGTCAAAAAGCGGATCTGTCCACGCCGCGAGGAACGGTTTATACGCACTTGGAAAATCTCAACCCCGAACATTATCATCCGGAAATTTCGGCCAAAACGTTTTACGGGTTGGCAACCGAAGCCGCCCGGGAAAAAGCCGTCAAACTCAAGTATGTTTACGAAGGAAAAGGTTTGACGATCGACTATTCGTCCGTTCCCAACGACCCGGATTATACGGACAGCTTGAACTTTCCTTTTCCCCGACACGCTTATTTGTTGTTTCCGCTTCGTTTGCCCGACGTTTATTTGGAAAAGTATGACGGCAAATGGTATTATTCGCAACACACCGCCGCCAAAATCGATTATTTGTTCAACGAACTTTATCCCTACGGCATCGATTATGTCAATAAAATTCCGGCCGAACTGAAAGTGCGTTTGTTGGGATTGGAACTTTGGCAATGGGGCGGATTGATAATTCTGCTCGTTTTGGCTTTTGTTTTGCATATTCTGGCCAGAAAAATATTTTACCTGATACTCAAGTTCGTTAAAAACCGCCTGGCCCCCATCGGTTTTGATGTGGAACGCATCGACAAAAGATTGCATCAATTTTCCGACCCGCTTTCCTACCTGATTTCAATCTTTTTCATACTGGAATTTTTACCCAGTTTGCTATTGCCGTTACGTATCGGGGCATTTATTATATCGGGATTGAATATTGCCGAAATCGTTTTTTGGATTTTCGTTTTTTTACGCATGGTGGATGTGCTGATGTCGATTTATTTAACCCGTGCCGAACAAACGGAAAGCAAATTGGACAATCAGTTGGTGCCTATTCTGCGCAACACCCTAAAGGTAGTGGTTTTGTTGTTCGGCGTTTTTAAACTGCTGATTACTTTCGGAGCGGACCCTAAGGCCGTTTTGGCGGGGGCTTCCATCGGTGGTTTGGCTTTGGGGTTGGCGTCGCAAGATACAATCAAAAACATGATAGGCACTTTTATGATTTTCATCGACAAGCCGTTTCGTATCGGCGATTGGATTTCATTCGACCAAATAGAAGGTTCGGTGGAGGAAGTGGGCTTCCGGTCCACCATCATCCGGGCGCCCGACACAACGTTGATTAAAGTGCCCAACAGCAAGTTGTCCGAAATGGCCATTAACAACAAAGGCCAACGGGCGTACAGAAGATATCAAACCCGCTTGGGAATTCGCTATGACACGCCGCCGCATTTGATAGAAGCATTTGTGGAAGGTATCAAGGAAATAATCGAATTACACCCGCTCACACGCAATTCTTCCGACTTTACACCCTACAACGTCCGGCCGTATAACGTGGAATTTATAGACTACGGCGATTTTGCGCTTCAAATTTTGGTTAATGTGTATTTTAAAACCAAAGATTGGGGCGAAGAAATGCACGGACGGCATATTTTGCATTTGGGCATTTTGAAGTTGGCCGAAAAACTCAATATAGGTTTCGCATTTCCCACGCAAACCCTTCAAATGGAAATGTTTCCAGGACATCAACCGCTGTTTCCCGATTATCCCGCATCGAAGGAAGAAATCGAAAAAAGAATGAAAGAAGCCTTTGAAGAATTCAAACAAAAAATCAGCAAATATTGATCGGAAAAGTTTATCGACATATATTGGCCCGCATTTACGACCCGTTTTTGGCCCCGTTGGAAAAAACCTTGACCGAACACCGAAAGGAACTTCTGTCAATGACCTACGGAAATGTTTTGGAAGTGGGAGCAGGCACCGGTGTGAATTTCGACTGGTACCCGGACAAAGCCCGAGTATATGCTATAGAGCCTTCGGTTGCAATGCTTAAAAGAGCCCTAAGAAAAAACCGGCGTGATAACATACGATTGTTTAACATTTCCGTAGAAGAAGTACCGCATCAAAGTGCCTTGCCCGAACGTTTTGATTTTATCGTATCCATGCTGGTTATGTGTAGCGTAAAAGATGATAAACAAACGGCGTTACTGTATAAAAAATTGTTGAAACCCGGCGGAAAATTATTGGTATTGGAGCATATCCATTCGGGAAATCACACGGCTTACGGAAAATTTCAAAGTTTTATCAATCCCGTTTGGCGACCGTTGACCGACGGTTGTAATTTGACTCGAAGACAAGACATTGTGCTGAAAGAAACCGGTTTTGTTCCCGAAAAGGAAACATATTTCAAAACCGGAACGGATTGGTATAAAGCGGTGATGGTGATAAAGTAGTGCCGGGCTTTCGTTTATTTTCCGAAACAACATAAACCGATTCGTTCCACTTGTGGCTTTTGAAAAAGTATCATTCCGGACGAAACGCCCGCCTGCGGGTGCTCCCTCGATTTATTGGAATGCGCAGAGTGGTTTGTGATTGAGATTCCTCGTTGCTTCGTTTCCATCGCACACAGCGTCTCAAATCCGAAGAATGAGTCGTTCCGACCACCTAGGAGAATAACGGAGGAGGATATTTTAAATCCATTCCGTATTTTATTGTTCTTTTTTAGAAAAAAGAACCGGGAAAACATTCATTTCCTTAAAAGGTTTTTTTAATCTTTATTTGGTAACGGTTGGTAATCATCCCGTAATGAACAACCCGGTAAATATTCCTAAAAAAATGTCTGTTGCTTTATTAGGCACGGTTCTTGTTTTTCTTAAGAAAAAACAAAACATTATGATAAGAGTGTTATCCGTTATTTTGGGTTTGGCGTTGGTTGTTACACTAAACCAATGTAAAAAGAAACCCAAAGGCGAAGAAGTATCCGCCAAAACGGAATTACTCGTCAAATCCCCATGGCACGGTACGGAATACCGTGAATTCGTAAACGATACGCTTGATTATTGGGAAGATTATTCCTATTTGATTTTAACCTTCAAAAAAGACGGCACTTACGAAACCTTAGACACGGATTTTAACGAAACAACCGCCGGAACGTGGGAATGGGTGGATAATGAAACCGCCATACATTTTTCCGTTCCCGGTGAAGAAGATTTTACCTTGACCTTAGGCGAATTGACCGAAAACCGGCTCTTTATGTATATCGAAGAAAACACCGGCGACCGCTTTCGTGCCGAAATGGAATTTGTACGGAATAAAGGAACATACCCCGTTTTATATTTTTAACAACCCGGAATTCAACGCTCAATTGACCGGGTTTTTATGAAAAAAACAATTTATCGTTAGGATTCACCCTCCCAAAAAACCGCCCCGTAAAAGAGGTGGCTC
>JAMONI010000038.1 GCA_027065935.1 Flavobacteriales bacterium
TCCATGGCCAATCGCAATTGTGCGGCTTCGCCGGTATCGTATTTATTCCGGTTCAGATATAGGTGTAAAGCCTTGAAAAAAGCACTGTCGCCTACGATGTTTCTTAACATGTGCAATACCAACGAGCCTTTTTGATAGGATACGGCATCGAACACGTCGTCGGGATTGTGATAATAGTAGCGTATCAGTTCTTTCTTGTCGTTGCCCCCCATTTTATATACTTGCATGTTGCGGTCGATAAGGTAGTCGGCTTTGTCTTTTCCTTCATCGTGTTCTTCCCATAGCACTTCGCCGTAGGTGGCAAAGGCTTCGTTCATGGCGATTTGCGCCCAACTTTCGGCGGTAACCAAATCCCCGAACCAATGATGAAAGAGTTCGTGTGCCACCACACTTTCCCAATCCATGAAGCTCATCGAACCTTCGACGCCGGCGTAGGCCATATCGCTATGCACCACGGCCGTGGTATTTTCCATAGCGCCGCTTACAAAATCACGAACCACCACCTGATGATACTTGTTCCAAGGATACTCGTATCCCAAGAGGTTGGAAAAGTAGCGTATCATTTCGGGGGTTTTTCCGAATATTTTTCGGGCGTCTTTTTCATATTTTTTTTCCACGTAATACCAAACGGGAATATTATCCGCACTGTCTTTCACTACGGCAAAAGGTCCGGCAAACATCATAAACAGGTAAGGAGCGTGCGGTTTTTTCATTTCCCACACATCGGTGCGCGTGCCGTCGGGATGTTCGGTTGATTTTATCATTTTTCCGTTGGAAAGGCTGACCCAACCGGCGGGGACGGTCATTTCGAGCAGTTGGGTGGATTTTTGGTTGGGACTGTCGATGGTGGGAAACCATACGCTGTTGGCTTCGGGTTCGCCTTGCGTCCAAAAATGGGGCGGATAAGCTTCCGTTTCGCCCCGCGTGTTGATAAAATACAGGCCTTTGTTGGATCGAATGGCTTTTCCTCCCGGCGTTTTTACCGAATCGGGGCGGGCGGTATATTTTACATAAACCTCATAGGTATCAAACCGGGTGTATTGCTCGGGAAGTCGAATTTTTAATTGCCATCCGTCGTAATCGTATTTGACGGCTTGTCCGTCCACCTTTACTTCGTGAATTTTCATGGCTTTGGCATCGAGCGTAAGCGAGTCGGTAGGGTAGAAGTGGGGTCGCAAGGTAATGTATGCCTCGCCGTCCAAAGTGTGGGCCTTAAGGTCGGGTTTTACTTTTAAATGCGTGTGAATCAGATCGTTGATTTTGGTTTTTTCGCCTTTAAATTCCCGCGGCGTTTCTTTTGCCGATTTTCCGCCGAGTATGATTTGGGCTTGGGCGGGAAGCACAAAAAAGACGAAAAGCAACACATATAGTCTATTCATAACGTTTTTCTTTTAAGATGATACAACCGGCAAAATGTTACAAAATATTTTACAAATGAATGACTTCGTCGTATGCGGCGGCTACGGCTTCCATCACGGCCTCACTCATAGTGGGGTGGGGATGGATGCTTTTGAGCAAGCTGCGGCCGGTGGCTTCGGCTTGCCGGGCCGCCACGATTTCGGCAATCATTTCGGTAACGTGGGCTCCGATCATATGGGCTCCGAGTATTTCGTCGTATTTTTTATCGATGATAATTTTAATGAATCCGTCGGGTTTGCCTGCGGCTTTGGCTTTTCCGCTTGCGGTAAAGGGAAACTTACCCACACGGATTTCATAACCTGCGTCTATGGCCTGTTGTTCGGTATATCCCACCGAGGCCACTTCGGGTGAGGTGTAAATATTGGACGGAATGTTGTTATAATCAACGGGTTGGGGATTCAATCCTTTGATGTTTTCAACACAGGTAATGCCTTCGGCCGATGCAACGTGGGCCAAAGCCGGCGTGTCGATCACATCCCCTATGGCATAATATCCTTCGATGTTGGTGCGGTAAAATGCATCGGTTTTGATCTTACCGTTTTCCGTTTCTATTCCCGTTTCTTCCAAACCCAGATTGTCGATATTGGCTTGAATGCCTACGGCACTCAATACTTTTTCGGCAACGACTGTTCCTTCGCCTTTTTTGTTTTTGTAAGTTACTTTGACGCCTTCATTCGTAATTTCGGTGGCCGTCACTTCGGTATCTTTAAGCACTTTGATTTTGGATTTTTTAAAACTGCGTTCGATTTGTTTGGAAATTTCCTCGTCTTCCGTGGGCAATAAGCGGGGCAGGTATTCGATGAGGGTAACTTTAGTCCCCATGGTATGATAAAAATAAGCCATTTCCATTCCGATGGCCCCCGAACCTACAACTATCATGCTTTCGGGCAATTTTTCCAAGGTTAAAGCTTTACGGTATCCGATGATGTGTTCGCCGTCGATGGGCATAAACGGAAGTTGGCGCGCCCGTGCGCCGGTGGCTATAATGATATGGTCGGCCGAAATTTCGCTTACCAATCCGTCGGGATGGGTGAGTTTTATTTTTTTTCCGGGCAAAAGCGAAGCGGTGCCGTAAATGACTTGAATTTTGTTTTTACGCATCAAAAATTCCACTCCTTTGCTCATGGTTTCGGCCACTTCGCGGCTTCTTGCGATAACGCGGGAAAAGTCAACCGCGACGTTTTCGGCTTTTAGTCCGTAGTTTTCGGCTTTTTGAAGATATTCATAAACTTCGGAGCTTTTCATCAGTGCTTTGGTAGGGATGCATCCCCAATTCAGACAAACGCCTCCCAATTTTTCTTTTTCCACGATAGCCGTTTTAAAACCCAGTTGTGCGGCACGTATGGCGGCTACGTAACCTCCGGGACCGCTTCCTATGATGATGACATCGTATTTCAT
>JAMONI010000039.1 GCA_027065935.1 Flavobacteriales bacterium
TATTGTGCCAACCAAGTTTCCGCTTGAGCCAGTCTTTTGTTGTGTTGCAAGAAAAATCCTTGAAATAAGGGCAGTTCGGAACTTATTCGAACCGTATTGCCGAAAACGGTTTGGTGTTCCAAAAGGCCGGTGGTTAAGTTTTGCGTAAGACCGTAGTTCCACGTGGCCGAGCTTCCGATGTTAAGCGTGGGAAGCATCTTTTCTTTGGCATTTTTGTAGTTAATTTCGGCCGATTGAATATCCGCTTCGGCTTGCTTGAGGGTCAGATTGTTTGTCCGGGCGTGTTGTAAACACTCCTGTAAGGTCCATTTTTTTTGCGCCGGCACGGAAATACTTATCATCAACAGGATTAATACGGATAAGATTTTCATAGGTTTTCTTTTAGAGATGCCGTTTACTCACGAAAGTTACAAAATATCGGCCAATCCGTGTCGGTTTGACTGCGTATCGGATATAAGGCGGCGCTTCACTAATTGTGATTTTTCGCCTTCTTTGTGTCGGTAATTCCCGACGGTCCGTAATAAAACCCGTAGCTGATGCCTAACGGACCTTGTTTTTTTCTTTGAAATTTCTACTTTGGTCCTCACACTTTAAAATCCTAACCGACCGGCTACGGGTATCCCTTCGATTTATTTGAAGGTTAGATCGGATTTACCGGCTTTTCGTTCTTGGTTATTCACTATTTCACTTCTTCAAAAAAAACTATATTTTTTTTCCGGTCGTTTTTTAAGAAATCAAAGTTTTCGTAAATTCGGCTTAGATTTTTTACTATGGAAATCATACGCTTGAGAAACATTTTCAAAGACTACCCTTTGGGAAACAATGTGGTAAAAGTTCTCAAAAACATTAATTTGGTTGTAAATCAAGGAGAATACGTTGCGTTGATGGGGCCTTCGGGTAGTGGGAAATCCACTTTGATGAACATTATAGGAGCTTTGGACACGCCGACGTCCGGTACTTATCTGCTCAAAGGTGTTGAAGTGGACAAACTGACCGACGACGAACTGGCCGAAATACGCAATAAAGAAATCGGTTTTGTGTTTCAGACCTTTAATTTATTACCGCGTCTTACGGCACTGGAAAACGTAATGCTTCCCATGATTTATGCCCACGTTCCCAAAAACGAACGTATTAAACGGGCAGAAGAAGTATTGGCCGAAGTGGGCTTGGAAGACCGTATGCATCACCGTCCCAACCAACTGTCGGGCGGACAACGTCAAAGGGTAGCCATAGCGCGAGCTTTGGTCAACCGCCCCAGTATCATACTGGCCGACGAACCCACCGGAAACCTCGATTCCAAATCTTCCGACGAAATTATGAAACTTTTCGACCGGCTCAACGAACTGGGCAATACCATCATCATCGTAACCCACGAACCCGACATCGCCGCCCATACCAAACGCTTGGTCAAACTCCTTGACGGACAAATCGTTTCCGACGAAACCTCGCACTAAATTCCGTTTTTTGTCTCGAACCGAAAAAATCGAAGTTTCACCGTAATTCATTTCTTGATAAATTTGTCCTGACAAAACATGCTTATGAAAATTGCACATTTGGACTTGGGTGATTTTCCGCTTTTTCTGGCACCGATGGAAGACGTTAGCGATCCGCCTTTCAGGGTAATCTGCCGGGAAAACGGCGCCGATATGGTCTTTACCGAGTTCATTTCCACCGAAGGATTGATACGCGGTGCCGAAAAGTCCGAAAAAAAACTCGACATTTTTCCGGGCGAACGTCCCGTAGGTATTCAAATTTTCGGGCACAATCTCAACGCAATGATCGAAGCCACGAAAATCGTGGAAAAGGCCAATCCCGACGTGATAGATATCAACTACGGATGCCCGGTTAAAAAAGTGGTAAATAAAGGTGCCGGTGCCGCCTTCCTCAAGGATCCGGTACGTATGGAAAAATTCACACGCGAAGTCGTCCGTGCCACCCGCCTTCCGGTTACCGTAAAAACCCGGATAGGATGGGATGAAAATAATATAAACATCGTAGAAGTAGCCCTTCGTATGCAAGATGCGGGCGCACAAGCCATCTTCATACACGGGCGCACCCGTAGTCAGATGTATGGCGGAAAAGCCGATTGGGACGAAATAGCCAAAGTCAAACATCACCCCGGTATGGAAATCCCCGTAGTGGCCAACGGCGATATCGATACGCCCGAAAAAGCCGCCCTAATTCGTGATAAATACGGTATGGACGGTGCTATGATAGGAAGAGGCGCCATAGGTTCGCCTTGGGTTTTTAAACGAATGCGTCATTATTTGGAAACCGGCGAAATATTGCCCGAACCCTCGTTGGAAGAACGCATTGAACTTTTGCGTAAATATTTGAAAATGTCCGTCGAATGGAAAGGTGAACGCTTGGCCGTTTTCGAAGCCCGCCGTCAATACGGCCCGTTTTTTAAGGGATTACCCGGTATCAAAAAATACCGGATGCAATTGGTTACCGCCGATAACGCGGCACAAATTCATCTTATTCTCGATGAAATCCTCGAAGAATACAAAGACTTTGTTTTCAACTAAAAGCAATCTTATGAAAATAAGCCGTATAAACATCAAAAATTTAATAAACGGACGCCGGACCTCAAGCGAAAAAAAACTTTCCGTAATCGATAAATTTTCGGGGGAAACACTTGCCGAAGCTCCGCTGGCAGATGCCGGTCAGGTAGCCGAAGCCGTTGAAGCCGCCCGAAAAACTTTCGAGCATTTCAAATTTTCTTCCGCCGAAAAACGTATCGAAATTTTACAACATCTTTACGACGGTATTCGTGAACATGCCGGCCTTTTCACGGAACTGATAGTAAAAGAAGCGGGAAAACCTTTGAGCTATGCACAAAACGAAATCCGCCGCGCACTGGACAATTTGCAAACCGGCATCCGGGAAGTTTATCATTTTTCGGGCGAAATGATTCCGATGGATTATTTGAACGGAAAAGGAAAAACCGCTTATACGCTTCGCGTTCCTTACGGACCCGTTTTGGGAATTTCGCCCTTTAATTTTCCTTTAAATCTGGCTTTGCATAAAATTATCCCCGCCATCGGAAGCGGATCACCGATTATCCTGAAACCGGCTCCGCAAACTCCCCTTACGATGTTTTTGCTGGCCGATATTATCGAAAAATCCCCCGTCCCCGGCGGAGTGATTCAAATCGTTTTGACAGATAATGCCTTGGCAGAGCGTATGGTGACCGACGACCGGTTGAAAATCTTGTCCTTCACCGGAAGCGACACGGTGGGATGGCACCTGAAAAAAATTGCCGGTCGAAAAAAAGTTTTCCTCGAAATGGGCGGAAATGCCGGTGTTGTGATTGACCGCTCGGCCGACCTGCACCGTGCCGCAAAGAAATTGGCTTACGGAAGTTTTCTGTATGCCGGACAAATCTGTATCTCCACACAACGTATTTACGTGGTAGAAGAAAAGTTTAATGCATTTGTGGAATTGTTTTTGGACGAAACCCGCAAAATCCTATCGGGCAATCCCATGCACCCCGGTACCGTAAACGGCCCGATGATTTCTCAAAATGATTTACAGCGTATAGACCGGTGGGTCATGGAAGCCGTAACGCAAGGCGCAAAAGTATTGGCGGGCGGAAAAGTTCTGGATCCGGCTCATAACATCTATGCGCCTACCGTCTTAACCGGCACCGGAAGGAAAATGAAAGTCGTGGATAATGAAGTTTTTGCTCCGGTGGTCAACATTAATCCGGTATCGAACTTCGACGAAGGTATTGATGCCGTAAACGACTCCCGCTACGGATTGCAAGCTTCCGTGTATTCCGATTCGCTTAAAAACATACGCAAAGCCATCGAAAAATTGGATGTGGGCGGCGTGATGATTAATGAAATCCCCGGATTCCGCATCGACAGTATGCCTTATGGCGGAACGAAAGACAGCGGATTGGGACGTGAAGGCCCGCGATTTGCCCTCAGAGCATATACACAGGAAAAACTTATTGTTAACTAATTCCTACCGTTTCGCCCCATTGGGCTAATTTTTCATTAACATAAGTTAATAAACGTATAAATGTTGACATTAGTCAGTATTGTTGTGGTTTTATTAATCTATTTTAAAAATAGAATTAGTAAAGCTATGACAAAAAAAG
>JAMONI010000040.1 GCA_027065935.1 Flavobacteriales bacterium
GTGGATTTTCCGGTTGTCCGCAACGCTTATTCCGTCGTATGACAAAGCGATGATTTTGTCCGCCCCTCGTGGTGCCATAGCCTTCTCGAAAAGCGAAAAATAATATCTCAAGCTATCGGGGCGGAGGGTTTCGTATTGCCTTTTTGTTTCGGCGATGTGCGCGAAAGATGTTTTTAGCTTTTTTTTCGATTGGCAAGATAACACCGTGAAGAATACGAGCAACGAAAATATCGGAAAATTTTTCAAGAGCGTTTATTGTTTGTGTAACACGATTCCGCTAATTAGGCGGTTGAATTCTTCTTTCGACAAGCCTTTTTTGAAAGCTTCCATAGAGGCTTCGTAAATGCGGTCGGCTTTCTTGACCGGGAAGCCCAGACTTATAATAACGCGGTGGAGTAACCGGATTTCTTGTTCGTCGAGCTTGCCGTCGGCGTAAGCCAATTGCCACAGGTTATAGAGCTGTGTTATTCGTTCGTCCAACGAATAAGGTGTTTCCAAAATGTATTCCTTATAATTTTTTTTGAGGTATTGCAAGGTATCTCTGTCGAGGAATCCGAAGCTGTCGGCAACTTTTTCGATGACTTTCCACTCTTTATCGTCGATTTTTCCGTCGGATTCGGACAATTTGATTAAGGTGGCCAATAGTGAGATTCGTTGGCGGTATTCGGCATTGGCTAAGGCGTTCATGATGCTCATCTTTGAAAAAATTTAAGCAAAAGTAACAATTTTCGGCTTGTTTTTTTATTTTTCGTCTAATTTTTTCACGTCGATTTTGGCGGGCGGTTCGAACGATTCGGGGATTTGTCCGGGATTTCGGGCGAGCTTGTTGAGTTCTTCTACAATTTGTTCGATTTGTTCGTCACTGAAATTTTTCTCTTTACAAGCCGTTTCCAACGTGCCCCATATCGGCTCGCCGCAACGAATACATTTGATGCCTCTGACCCGCAAAAATTCTTCGGCAAAAGGATAATCTTCCACCAAGTCCTCTATGGTAATGTCTTTGGTAATCATCGGATGGTGTTTGGGACAAATTTACAAAATTCCCTTCAAAAAATAAGCCGCCCCGAAGGACGGCTTTAGGTTGCAGTATCCCGTGATAAGTTACACCACGCCTTGGGCCAACATGGCATCGGCCACTTTGACAAATCCGGCGATGTTAGCGCCCTTGACGTAATCGACATATCCGTCGGATTGCGTGCCGTATTGGATACAAGATTGATGAATGTTGTTCATAATCTGTTGTAATTTGGCGTCCACTTCCTCCCGCGTCCAGTTCAACCGCATGGAATTTTGGGTCATTTCCAGTCCGGATACCGCTACGCCGCCGGCGTTGGAAGCTTTTCCGGGCGCATATAAAATCCGGGCATTTTGGAATACTTCGATGGCTTCGGGGGTGGAAGGCATGTTGGCCCCTTCGGCCACGCACATCACACCGTTATCTACAAGTGTCCGGGCATCTTTGCCGTCGATTTCGTTTTGTGTGGCACAAGGTAAAGCGATGTCGGCTTTGATGCCCCAGGGTTTTTGTCCTTCAAAATATTGTGCGGAAGGGTATTTGTCCGCATACTCGCGAATGCGGCCGCGTTTGACGTTCTTCAAGTGCATTACAAAGGCAAGTTTTTCTTCATCGATACCGTCCGGATCATAAATGAATCCGTTGGAATCGGAAAGGGTAACCACTTTACCGCCCATGTGAATTACCTTTTCGGTAGCATATTGGGCCACGTTACCCGCTCCCGAGATCAACACGGTTTTTCCTTTGAAACTTTCGCCCTTGGTTCCGAGCATGGTTTCGGTAAAATAAACCAACCCGTATCCGGTGGCTTCGGGGCGCAACAGCGAACCGCCGTACGAAAGCCCTTTTCCCGTCAATACGCCGGTAAACTCATTGCGTAGTTTTTTGTACATACCGAACAAATAGCCGATTTCACGTCCGCCGACGCCTATATCTCCGGCCGGAACATCCGTATCGGGACCGATGTGGCGGAAAAGTTCCTGCATAAAAGCTTGCGTAAAACGCATAACTTCCATATCGGACTTGCCTTTGGGATCGAAGTCCGAACCGCCTTTACCTCCGCCCATAGGCAGTGTGGTCAAGGAGTTTTTGAAAATCTGCTCGAAACCCAAAAACTTCAAAATGCTCAGGTTGACCGTAGGGTGAAACCGCAATCCGCCTTTATACGGACCGAGTGCCGAATTGAACTCCACACGGTATCCTCTGTTGACATGCAAGTTGCCGTTATCATCTACCCAAGGTACACGGAATATAATAACCCGCTCGGGCTCCACCATGCGTTCCAGTAACATCTTTCCTTTATACTTGGGATTTTCCTCGATAAACGGAATGACCGTTTCGGCTACTTCAAAAACGGCTTGCAAAAATTCCGGTTCGTTGGGATTACGTTGCTTTACGTAATCCATGAAAGCTTTGACTTTATCATTCATAAGGCTGGAAAATTTTAAAAGATTCGTTTATACAAATCTATAGGATATTTTTTCACAAATTCCCTGTTGAATGTCATATTTTTTAGGATGATGCGTATTTTTTTGGGTGCATTCGACAAACTTCAATAGATTTGCATGTAATTCTATCCGCATTGACACCCTTTGTTACATATCAACCGGCATCGCATCCGCTCGATACTTCATACTTGATGTTTTTTGCAATCATCTGGACCGTTTATATCGTCATGAAAATAATGCGGCCTTCGGAATTTATCGAAAGTGTAAGGAAACCCCATATTTATTACCGGATGTACTCGGGGCGGGCTTCACGTTATTTGGAAGATTTTAAAATACTCGGTTTTATCAATATATTCTTAACTTCGATGATATTTTTTACGTTCATTCTGAACGTTAACGACTGGAAAAGCCGGGGTATTGTGGCGGTTTGGTGGTTTATGATTGCACTTTATAATTTTCTGCTCAACAAAATTCTCGTTTTGTGGAATCCGTCGTTTCGTTTTCTTTACTTTATCAAGGGGATTTACGCTCATTATGCCGCTTTCGGGTTGTCTTTTGTTTTTTTTGTGATTTTATTTTCTAACATCGACGCTCATATCAAAAAAAACCTTCTGATTATCACTGTGTTATATTTCTACTACCGCTATGTAAGCGTCGTATTTAAACTCAAAGAGGAATGGAACATCAAGGCTTTCCACATTATTTTGTATCTTTGCACCACCGAAATTATACCCGTTTCGGTCCTAATTTACAGCATAAGCCGTTTAATATGAGCAAGAATGATAAACCGGTGTTGAAGAAAGTAAAAAGTATTTTGGTTTCTCAACCGGCACCTCAAAATGAAAAATCTCCTTATTTTAATTTAAGTAAAAAACTGAAAGTCAAAGTGGACTTTCGGCCCTTTATTCACGTGGAAGGCGCTTCGGTCAAAGAAGTACGACGACAAAAAATAGATTTGTCCAATTTCGACAGCATTATTTTTACCAGCCGGACGGCCATCGACCATTATTTTCGCATCGCCGAAGAAATGCGCTATAATATCCCCAACACGCACAGATATTTTTGCACATCCGAAGCCATCGCCAAGTATCTTCAAAAATATATCGTATATCGCAAGCGGAGAATTCTCTTCGGCGACGGAACCGTAAAAGGACTGGCCGAAGCTATCAAAAAATATCCGGACGGTAAGTTTTTACTGCCGTCGAGCGACAAACTGAAACCCGAAATTCCGGAAATGCTCAAGGATTTGAAAATCAATTGGAAATCGGGAATGTTTTTCCGAACCGTAATTAGCGACCTTTCGGACCTGGCCGACGTATATTATGACGTATTGGTCTTCTTCAGCCCTTCGGGCATCGAAAGCCTGTTCCATAACTTTCCCGATTTTAAACAAAACGAAACCCGTATCGCCGTTTTCGGAAATAACACCTATCAGGCCGCCATCGACAAAGGCTTGCGCGTGGATATCAAAGCGCCCTCCAAAGAAGCCCCGTCGATGACCATGGCACTGGAAAAATACATCAAAGAAGCCAACAAAAGAAGATAATAAACCCGGATATTATGAAACCCCTTGTATTTTTATTGAGCATCGCTTTGCTGCTTTCGAACTGCTCC
>JAMONI010000041.1 GCA_027065935.1 Flavobacteriales bacterium
TACATAGCGCTTAACGTAAATTACCATGTCCGGTACGAACGATACAACGATTTATACGGATTTTTGGTACATTTGGATAGCAACCGGGTCGTATTGCTCCACGAACAATTTTGGTATAATCCCAAAGAATTGCCATGATAACAAACCTCGACATACGTCTGATCGATCTGATTGACATCATGCTTTTCGCCCTGATGTTGTATTACCTCTACCGGTTGATACGCGGCACAATGGCCATGCAAATCTTTATCGGAATAGCCATCATGTATATTATTTGGAAAATCACCGAATGGGCCGAAATGAAGTTAATGTCCGAAGTTTTGGGCAGTTTTCTGGGAGTGGGCGTTATCTTATTGTTGATTGTTTTTCAGCAGGAAATCAGGCAATTTCTCCTTGTGTTGGGTTCCAAAAAATTCACGCCCGGAGCCATACTTTCCGATTTTAAGTTTTTCAATAAATCCGCCGGCCACCACCAACTGGACCTTGATGCCGTAGTGAGCGCTTTGAAAAATCTCAGTATCAAAAAACACGGAGCATTGATTTTGATCAAAAAAAACCAAAACCTTGAATTTCTCCGGCACAAAGGCGACAAATCCGATATTTTGGTCAACGAACCCATTATCGAAAGCATATTCAACAAAACCTCGCCGCTACACGACGGCGCCATTATCATTGACGGAAACCGCATTGTAGCCACACGGGTGATTATCCCCACCGATCCCGATATCAAATTGGACCGCAAGCACGGATTACGCCATCATGCGGCAGCCAGCGCCACCAAAATTTCCGACGCTTTGGCTCTGGTGGTTTCGGAAGAAACGGGTGAAATATCTTACTTTAAAAACGGTAAAAAAGTCAAGTTTAACGACCTGAACGAACTTAAGCAAAAGCTATCCATCGAACTGGGTGTGGCACACAAAGATTAAACCTTTAGGCTTGGGATACATCCAACCCAACAAGCACAGCAAGCCCGAATATGAACGATATAGAAAAAACCGTTTTAAACACCCGGGATGACGAACTGCGTATGCAACTTGTAGTGAAACATTTTGCGCCGAAACTATATGCCGTAATACGCCCGTTGGTGCATACCCACGAAAATGCCGATGATGTGCTTCAGGAAACGCTGATAAAAATTCACAACAACATTACGAAATTCCGGGGCGACAGCAAGCTTTTCACTTGGATGTACCGGATTGCCTATAATGAAAGCATGCAATTTTTAAGGAAAAACAAAAACCGTTTTCTGCACACCGACTCATCTCATGCCGAATACGTATGCCGAATCCTCAAATCCGACCCTTGGTTTGACGGTGATCAAGCGGCATTGCTTTTGGAAAAAGCCGTGGAAACCCTCCCGCCCCGACAGGCGGAAGTGTTTCGGCTTAAATATTTTTCGGATTTAAAATACGAAGAAATTTCCCGGATACTTCACCTGAGCGTAGGCGCTCTGAAAGCGCACTACCATCTTGCGGTGAGTAAAATCAAGCAATATATTGAAAAACATTCCGGTTAACCCACCATGCGCTGTACTTCGATTTCACTCATATTCTCGATGTCTTCCTCAAAGTGACTCAAGGCTTCCATCAGCAAATTGGATATTTGGAAAAGTTGCTCCATCATAACGTCCAATTGGGCTTCTTTTTTTCGTTTGGCGGCTTTTTCACTGGTAAAAAATCCGGTTTTCAAAGGCTCTTTACGCAGTTTGTATATTTCCATATACTTGTTGTGGAGCATCGTATGCGGTTCTTCTATGGCTTTGAAAGATTCTAATTTTGAAAAAACCTGAGCGTCGCCGTAATACCATTTTCCAAACGAACAATCGGTTTCTATAACGGGTATGGCGTTCTTATCCACCGCAATGCCCATGTGAAGCGCCTTGGCATAAGACATCCATCTTTTGTGGGCCGTTTTGGCTTGCCTGATTCTGTCCAACACTTCTTTTTTTGTCATTTTTGTAACAATTTTAAGTGCGCAAAGATAACAATAACTTCCAAATCAAAACTTTTTCTTAAAATATTTTTTTCTTATATCGACTATAAAATATTTTTATGACAAGATAAGTTTCAAATAATGATAAGATGCTCCGGAACAAAACTACGAAAGTCGTATATTTAGGAAAAAAAGATAGTTATGTATAGCGACAAATTACGCAATTATCTGCGACAAAGCCTCGACGAAATAGAAAATTCCGGTTTGTTTAAACACGAAAGAATTATTACCTCACCGCAAGGTGCCGAAATCACATTGTCCGACGGGCGTAAAGTGCTCAATTTCTGTGCCAACAACTATTTGGGCTTGGCCGATGATACGCAAGTCAAACAAGCGGCGACGGACACTCTGGAACTACGCGGTTACGGTATGGCTTCCGTTCGTTTTATTTGCGGTACGCAAGATATCCATAAAGAATTGGAACGTACCATATCGGAATTTTACGGCATGGACGATACCCTGCTGTATGCGGCGGCCTTCGATGCCAACGGCGGTGTATTCGAACCTTTGTTTACAAAAGAAGATGCGATTATTTCCGACGAACTCAATCACGCCTCCATCATAGACGGCGTTCGGTTGACCAAGTCGGCGCGTTACCGGTATAAAAACAACGATATGACGGATTTGGAAGAAAAACTCAAAGCGGCATCCGATGCCGGACACCGGTTCAAAATCATCGTCACCGACGGTGTGTTTTCCATGGACGGTATCGTAGCCCGGTTAGACCGGATATGCGATTTGGCCGAGCGATACGATGCTTTGGTGATGGTGGACGAATCGCACGCCACAGGCGTGCTGGGCGAAACGGGTCGGGGAACGGTAGAGCTGAAAAACGTGTTGGGCAGAGTGGACATCATTACCGGAACCTTAGGAAAGGCACTGGGCGGCGCAATGGGCGGATATACCACAAGCCACCGGGAAATTATAGAAATGCTTCGACAACGTTCGCGCCCGTATTTGTTTTCCAATTCATTGGCGCCTCATATCGTGGGCGGAGCCTTATCGGTGTTTAAACGTATTATGAACGATACTTCACTCAAACAAAAGCTGGAACGAAACACGGAATATTTCAAAGCGGGTATGGAAAAACTCGGTTTCGATATCGGACAAAGCGAATCGCCTATCATTCCCGTAATGATTTACGACGCGGCCCTTTCGCAAAAAATGGCCGACGACTTGTTGGACGAAGGAATTTATGTGATAGGTTTCTTCTATCCCGTAGTTCCCAAAGGTAAGGCGAGAATTCGTGTCCAACTTTCGGCCGCCCACGAGAAAGAACATTTGGACAAGGCTTTGGCGGCTTTTGAAAAAGTGGGAAAAAAATACGGCTTGATATCTTAAACGGGCGCTTTAATCATTCGCAAACGATACACATTCCGCTTCTTTAAGATTTTCCTTAAAGAAAATCGTTTCTTGTCCGGAAAAACGTAATTGCCGATACTACGTCCGAAGAATGTAAAGTGAAGCTTTTAAATTTTACGAATATTTACTCATAAACAAATAAAAATGATAAAACTGCTTCGGTTTACACAGGGACAACTTGCGAATATTTTGCGAGACCTCTCATAGTGAAAAAGCTATTCTTGAGATTCTTCCACACTCCGCTGAAGATTTTTTTATCCATTCCTTCTTTAAAATCCTTTGGATTTTATGTTCATTTTTTGAAAACCTATTCGTGATAATTTCCTCAGGGTAAACCCACTGGGTAAACGTGGTTTGTTTTCTTGCCACGAATTTCACGGATTTCACTAATTTCTTCTTTTTTACTTCGTGTTCATTCGTGTAATTAGTGTAATTAGTGGTTCATTTTTCAGCCACGAATTGCACACTTGTCCGGTGGAAATGGACACGAATTTTTAGCGTTTTTACGAAACTTCGTTTTAACATTTTTCTTCGTTAATTACCGATAAGATTTTACGGGATTTGAAATATTTTTGACAATAAGCCTCATTTTCCTCAAATGAATTTCAATTTTTCAACGCATTCTTTAAACTCATTATTAATCTTTCAAAAACAAAAAGCCAAAACTTTAATAAACATTTAACGGGGCGGCACTTGACTCGTATCGTTTTTTTTTTTCTTTG
>JAMONI010000042.1 GCA_027065935.1 Flavobacteriales bacterium
TTTGAGCAAATCCACCTTAACGACGTCCAAATTCTTTTTGGCTTCGTGGCTATACTTGTCCAAATCCTCTTTCTTTTCCAGCTCGATTAATTTTTGGTAAGCTTTCACCGTTTTTTCGTAGTAGGATTCGTCGGTGGCCGCTTTGGCTTGATATATTTGACCTTTGACAAAGAGGATTCGGGCCATGGTTTTGGCATCGGCTTGGTCTTTGAGCCGGCAAGCTTGGTCTATCATTCGTAGGGCCGAAGGTATATCACCTTTTTTAAGGGCTTTTTCGGCGTCTTTCACTTCTTTTTTTTGTGCGGTGAGATTGAAGCTAAGTAACACAAACAGGGTTAAATACAATACTTTTTTCATGGTGCTTATGGATTTTTATTTTCTTGATTGTTTTCTACGGTCGGGGTGTGATTTGTTCCGGTATTTTCTTGTTTGTTTTCCGGATTGTTTTGATCGGTTTGCACTTCTTCGGGGTGTGCAATTTTGGCCACGGATGCGATTTCGTCGTCGGGTTTTACGTTAATTACCCTAACGCCTTGTGTGGCCCGTCCCATGACGCGAATGCTGTCCACGGGAATGCGGATGGTAAGTCCTTTTTTGGTGATAATCATTAAATCATCGTCGTCGGTTACGTTTTTAATGGCAATCAATTTTCCGGTTTTTTCCGTGATGTTGATGGTTTTCACACCTTTTCCGCCGCGGTTGGTCAAGCGGTAATCTTCCACTTTGGAGCGTTTTCCGTAGCCCTTTTCCGATACCACCAACACGTCCGTCATTACGTCATGAACAGAAATCATGCCAACTACTTCATCTTGCTCATTTTCAAGACTTATGCCTCGCACACCGGAAGCGGTTCTTCCCATAGGACGCGTTTTACTTTCTTCAAACCGGATGGCTTTTCCGCTTTTGGCGGCCAACATGATTTGGCTGTCTCCGGTGGTTAGTTTGGCATCGAGCAGTTCGTCGCCTTCACGAATGGTTATGGCATTGATGCCCGATTGTCTCGGCCGGGAGTATTGTTCCAATGGTGTTTTTTTGACGACGCCTTTTTTGGTGGCCATAATGACATAATGGGCGTTGACGTAATCTTTATCTTTCAGGTTGCCCGTATTCAGGATGGCTTTAATCTTATCGTCGCTTTCGATGTTGATCAGGTTTTGGATGGCACGGCCTTTGGATACTTTTGAGCCTTCGGGGATTTCAAAAACTCTCAACCAAAAAACTTTGCCCTTTTGTGTAAAAAACAAAACATAATCGTGGTTTTTGGCCGAGAAGATGTGTTCGGGAAAGTCTTCGGCACGTGTGGCCACGCCGCGTTGTCCTTTTCCGCCGCGGTTTTGTACGCGGTATTCGTTCAAAGGGGTTCGTTTTACATATCCGGCGTGTGAAATGGTAATCACCATTTTTTCGTTCGGTATCAGGTCTTCGATGCTTACGTCACCACCTGCAAAATCGATGTCGGTTCTTCGCTCGTCGCCGTATTTTTCTTTGATTTCGTTCATTTCGGCTTTGAGGATTTCCATCCTTCGCGATTCGTTGTTGAGTATGTCGGTCAGGTCGTCGATGCGTTTGAGCAGTTCATCGTATTCGCTTCGTAATTTGTCCTGTTCCAAACCTGTGAGTTGACGCAAACGCATTTCTACGATGGCGCGCGCTTGTATTTCGGTCAGTTCGAATCGTTCCACGAGTTTTTCCCTTGCTTCGTCGGCATTGGCCGATGCGCGAATCAGTGCAATTACTTCATCGATATTGTCGGAAGCGATAATCAGTCCTTCCAAAATATGGGCGCGCTCTTTGGCTTTGCGCAGTTCGTAATTGGTTTTTCGAATCAGGACATCGTGCCGGTGGTCCACATAATGTTTGATTAAATCCTTCAGGTTCAACAATTGCGGTCTGCCGTTTACCAGAGCGATGTTGTTGACGTTGAAGGATGATTGCAATTGTGTGTATTTGTATAATTGATTGAGAACCACATTGGGTATGGCGTCTTTTTTGAGATAGAAGACGATGCGCATTCCTTTGCGGTCGGATTCGTCTTTGATGTTGGAAATGCCTTCGATACGCTTGTCGTTGACCAGATCGGCGGCTTTTTTAATCATGTCGGCTTTATTGACCAGATAAGGAATTTCGGTCACCACGATTGCTTCTCTTCCGTTGATTTCTTCAATGTGGGATTTGCCCCGGATTACGATTTTTCCCCTTCCGGTTTCGTAAGCTTCTTTCACGCCTTGATAGCCGTAAATGGTGCCTCCCGTTGGGAAATCTGGAGCTTTAACGTAATGCATCAGTTCTTCGACGCTGATGTCTTTATTGTCAATGTAAGCATTGATTCCGTCCACCACTTCGCTCAAATTGTGCGGGGGCATGTTGGTGGCCATTCCCACGGCAATACCTTGCGCGCCGTTGAGCAATAAATTGGGAATGCGCGAAGGAAGTACCACCGGTTCTTTGAGGGTGTCGTCGAAGTTGTTTTTGAAATCGACGGTTTCTTTGTCGATGTCGGCAAGCATTTCTTCGGCGATTTTGCGCATACGCACTTCGGTATAACGCATGGCGGCGGGGCTGTCTCCGTCGATGGAGCCGAAGTTCCCCTGTCCGTCCACCAACGGATAACGCATACTCCAATCCTGAGCCATACGTACCATGGCTTCATAAACCGAACTGTCGCCGTGCGGGTGGTATTTACCCAAGACCTCTCCAACCACACGAGCCGATTTCTTATAAGGACGGTTGGAATAAAGCCCCAATTCGTACATTCCGTATAATACTCTTCTGTGAACCGGTTTTAATCCGTCGCGTACATCGGGTAAGGCGCGTGAAACGATAACCGACATGGAATAATCGATGTATGCCGATTTCATTTCGTCTTCGATGTTCACGGGGATTATTCTTTCTCCTCTTTGCTCCATATATTAATTTTTCTTTTCAGACTTGCAAGATACGGAATTTCCCAAAAAAGACGAATTTTTTTGTATGGCAATGTTGAAAAATCCTACCGCCCCGGCTTTGATTTTTATTCGTTTTATCGGACAAGCACAAGGCGGCGTTTGTGTTTTAAATGCTCGATGTCATATCGTCCTGTAATTCTGTAATATCGTCTTTTTTTTTGCGGCAATGTGTGAAATAATGTCATTTTTATTGTTGCCGGAACAACTGTTGCGGACGGAAAAGCGAAGAAACCGTAAAAAAGATTGGAAAATGATTAATTATCCCGTGCGAAGAGCTTTGTATGAAAAGTATATCGTTCATACCAAAAGATTAGCCGTAGCTTTTCTTTTGTTGGGTCTTTCCGGAATTTTGTTTCCGGGATTTTTTGGATTAACCGTGGCGGTGTTTGTGGGTTGGATGATGTTTTTTTCCGGAATTTTCGCCGGATATGTAACTTTTAGAAACGACCGCAAAAGTTTGTTGGGGTGGTTCAAGTCGATTTTATTGACCGTTACGGGGATATTAATGATCAGCCGTCCTTTTACGGGTGTATCCGCATTGGCTGTTTTGGTAGCCGTTTATTTATTTACGGATTCGGCCGTCAATTTTATGTTGGCTTTTGCTTTGAGACCGCCGGTTCATAAAATTTGGCCGGTTGTTAACGGACTTGTAAGTGCCGTTCTTGCCGTTATATTCGTTTATTATACACCCAATCCTTTGGCATCCTCGTGGATTTTAGGCCTGTATGTTGGCATTAGTCTTTTGTTCGATGCCATGATGTTGTGGCAACTCGGCAAAGGCGCCGGTAAGATAGTAGTGGAAAAGATGGTCGTGGAGGAGTGATTTTTTAAAGAAAGAAACAAGAACGGGGCCGGTTTGGAAGACGGCCCCTATTTTATTTGTTAAGCAGGGTTTGTTTTAAAACAGTTTCAGATCATCCAATACTTTCATAACTTCTTTGACGTGTTCGGCCGATTGGTAGAGCAATGTCTTTTCCTTTTCGTTCAGGTCCACTTCGATAATTTGTTCGATACCGTTTTGGCCGAGTTTTACGGGGACACCCAGGGCGACGTTATCCAATCCGTATTCGCCGTCAAGCATTACGCAAACGGGCATTACCCG
>JAMONI010000043.1 GCA_027065935.1 Flavobacteriales bacterium
CGCTTAGCCTCCTCCGTGCTTTGCACCGGAAATGCCATCCCGATAAATTTGCTTCCACGGTCCTTAAACAGGGATTGAGGCGAGGCTTGCGCCAAGGTTTTATAAGTATCGGCCTTCATACACAAATGCATTTTCGGGGTGGACATACCAATCCAATACGTCGCCGGATATGAAACGGGTTTTCACACGGCGTGACCGAAGCGGAATCTGCGGTGCGGGAAGACCGTTTTTCAAAACTTTTGCGGAAGTAAACACTCGGATTTCATCCCACAAACCGGCACTTAAAAACCGGTGAATGGTTTGAGTTCCTCCTTCAATAAAAACGGTAGAAAATCCTTCATCGAAGAGATGCTTTAGTATGGCTCCGGGTTCGGTTTCCGGGATAACTTTCAGTTTTTTATCATCAAGATGTTTTGTAGCATCGGCCACGTATATTTTCGGGTGTATTTTATATAAATTCGATTGATAAAGCTTACCGGAAAAGCCCAGCACCACCGGAACGGGATTACGCCCCGCCCAAAGACGTGTGTCCAACCGGGGGTTGTCGTTTTCCAGGGTGTTTTTCCCTATCAAAATCGTTTCGAACTCACTTCGCCATTTATGTACCAACTGCCTCGACCAAACATTTGAAATAGACTGCGTTTTACCTTTATCGCCTGCAATGTATCCGTCGGACGTTTGTGCCCATTTAATCACCACATAAGGTCTTTTTTTCAATTGATTGGTAAAAAAAATCCGGTTCAACTCTTTACCTTCGTTTTCTAAAATTCCCGTGATGACCTTAACTCCGGCTTCCTCGAGCATTTTTACTCCGTTACCGGCCACGTTGGGATTGGGGTCCAAATTGGAAATGACCACCCGAGGAATTCCTTCTTCGATAATCATACGGGAACAAGCGGGCGTTCGGCCGTAAAACGAACAAGGTTCCAAGTTGACGTAAAGTGTAGCCCGTTTCAACAAGGATTTGTCCTTTACCGAGCGCACCGCCATTACTTCGGCATGGGGTTCACCCGCTTTGCGGTGCCAACCTTCACCGATTATTTCACCCTTATATACGATTACCGCGCCCACCACCGGATTGGGATAAGTGCTTCCCGCACCGTTGAGAGCCAATTGAAAACATCGTTTTATGTAGGTCTCGTGCATACTTACTCCGTTGTGAATTTACGGAAAAAGGTCAAGGTCTTTTCGGTTCGGTTGCCCACCTTGTCGGTTACAATAATTTTCAACGTGTGTTTTTTTCCTTCAAAAGTCAAATCGTTAAAATCGTAAAATACTTTTCCGGTTTTGTAGTCATATTCGGTCAAAATCCATTGCCCGTCGATATAAGCTTGAACCTTTTGCACGCCGACGTTATCCGAGACGCGAAAACGTAAGTACCGATAACGGCTTACCCATTGGCCGTCTTTTATGTTAATCCGGGAAATGACGGGAGGAATACTGTCATACTTAACAACATACGTACCTAACGATCTGGTTCTAAACACGATACTGTCGTGTTGCTTTTGGGCGGCAGCATAGTAAGCCCTTTTGGTTTTCGGATTCACTTTGGCTAAATAGGCGTATTTTTTCAAGTGTCCCGGCACTTTTTCCAAGCTATACTTAATCTTTATTTTTTTTCTCAAGGGTATATTATCGGGGAAGATTTCAAAGCCGTCGGCGGATTCCGAAAACTTCAAATAAACGTCTTCATAAAAAGCTCCCGGAGGAAAATATACGTCAACCCGTTGGCCGTGAAGGCTTAACGGCTTTCCGACCCGGGCGTGAAAAGGGGTTTTTACTTGAACTTTCTTTTCGAACGTAGGGGTTTTCCGGCCGGTAATTTTCAAGTGTACTTCGGACGTATTGCCTTCAAAATCCGACAGTTCGATACGAATTTTATATACCTTGCCGTCTTCAACGTTTATTTTTCCCCCGTTGACCAACACGGAAAAAACGGGCAAGCGGGCATTTTGATGTTTCCATAACCGTTGGATGTATCTTCGCTTACGAACATAGTAGGGATAATCGATCAAAACGTTGATATCCCGTGTCGTGGCAAAGTCGATTTTGTCCATTCGGGTTTCGTAAACTTTCAGACCGTTTACCCATAGGGCGATTTGATACACCCCGTTTTTGTTATACGTATTGTTCACTTGATCATAAGCATCGATTCCCAAGCCTATTTCGCCGTAAGCTTCCACCGGATCGCTCCGGTACGAGCGCCGGTTTTTCCGGTTCAGAAGGAGTTTGACTCTTTCTTGCGAATGATTGACCGACGATGTATCGTTCAAAGCATAGGCATACAGGCCGCGCACCACGGGCGCTATGGTATCTTCCGCACGGAATCCGTATCGCATTGGATTGGCCGGATAGGATTCTCCTTCACGAATCTCAAAATGCAAATGCGGTCCGCTGGACGATCCGGTATTGCCGCTATAGGCTATCACTTGACCTTTTTGAACGGGAAACAAGCTTTCGGCCGGAAACAATTCGATGAAGAAACGCTTTTGCTCGTATTGATGCCTTTTGACATAATCCTGCAAGTCGCCGGCAAATTTTTCCAAATGCGCATAAACACTTAGGGTTCCGTCGGGATGTTTGATGTAAACCGCTTTTCCGTATCCGCCTCGTTGCACCTTAATGCGGTAAATATATCCGTCGGCAATGGCGCGGACTTTAAATCCCGTCCGTCCTTGCGTCTTCAAGTCCAATCCGGCATGAAAATGATGCGGACGCAATTCTCCGAACGTAGCCGACAACATGACGGGCAAGTCCAAGGGCGGCACGTAATTTTTCGCCTTATCTTGAGCTTGTAGCAATGTAAAATATCCGGTGGAAATAATATAATATATGAAACGTTTCATACTAACCATATGCTTTCGGGATGAAATTTATAAAATTTTCTCCTTCAAAGACTATTCCGTTTCTTGCGATAATTCGTTGACCTTGTTCCGGTGTTGCTTGCGCCATTTCCAAGGATCCACATTGTTCGTATCTTTCCACATGCCCAACCGTTTGCTTCGGGCGTATTTTTCAAGCCGTTCCAAGCGCCGGTCACGGGAATATTTATATTGCCAAGCCAATCCGCGTTTTATCATTTCCGCATTAACCCAGATATCGCCGACAAACACATCGCCCAAAATCCGATCGTATCGATCTTTTTTTGAATAAAACACGCTGACATGTTTATTGAAAATCAAATCGGACAACAGTTTTCTGGACTTGCTCGAATACGCTTGCCCGCGTTCGGGGGCGTCTATCCCCAAAATTCTGATGCGTACCTGTTCTTTACCGGGGGTAATTAAGGTAAAAGAATCGCCGTCGGCAATTTTAACCACCCTTCCCGTTATCAGCTCTTTATCTCCGTTTTCCAATTCGGCATACACTTGCTTATAATCGATCGAACCGAAAACCTCAGCTTCCGCCTCTTCACCGGACACATTAAAAATTCGCTCCGCTTCCTTATTTCCGGTATGACACGAAATCAGGAAAAAAAACATAAAGAGAACCGAAAGCTTTCGTCTCATCGTTTTGGTTTTCTAATCCGGCAAAGTTACACAATTAATCGACTATCTTGATATTTGTCATTTGTAGAAAAGCCCGAGCGAAGTATTTTTGAAAAAAATACCAAGGGTCATGTTAAAAACTTCGGTAGCCAAAAAAATAGCCATGGCACTGTCGGGTTTGTTCCTGATAGTGTTCATATTGATTCATCTTTCCATCAATCTCAGTTTGATTTATCCCGGCAAAGAAGCCTTTGAAAAAGCCGTTCGTTTCATGGGGACCAACCCGCTTATAAGGATTATGGAACCCGTGTTGTTTTTCGGTTTTATATTTCACATCGCCATGGGCATTTATTTGGAGTGGACCAACCGCAAAAGGCGTAGTGTCAAGTATGAAAAATACGACGGTTCGGCGGTAGCTTCATGGGCATCGCGCAATATGATTTGGACCGGGCTTTTCGTATTGTTGTTCCTTATTTTTCACTTTTACAACTATTATGTTCCTTTCAAGTTTCAAGACGTCCACGACCATTATGCTATTGTCAC
>JAMONI010000044.1 GCA_027065935.1 Flavobacteriales bacterium
ATGGCTTTTATTATCATGCACCAGCATAAAGACGGGATACCATTTTTTCTCTCTCACCACTAATTTATTCCGTAACACCCAGTTTTTTATCAAAGAAACCGCATAAATACTTTCCAAATCATATTGTTTGCTCCCTATAAACAAAATCTCGTCCTTTGGAAAAGAGCGAACGAATTCCGGTGATGATAAAGTTTTTAACGCTCGGCAAAAACGCTCTTTTTCCTTGAAAATGTTAACGCTCTTCAAAGGTATCCCTTCGCCTGCTTGCTTGTAACATTCCAGGGATTCCAAGATCGGTTCTTTCAATAAAGGAAAACGGTAAGGAATTTCCTTTAAAACTTTCACTTCTATTGCGACATCCGGCACCCGCTTGCGTATAATTTCCACATACTCGGGATTATATTCGATCATTATCCCTCTTGCTTTATAGGCACGAAAAATATCCCGGTTCCTGTCAACAACAACCTTCAAAGTAGTACCACTTCCGGCAAAAGGGTCCAAAACGGTGTAATCTTTATTTATTTTCACAAAATCCAAAAGCGTATCCACCAACTTTTCCGGATAGACCGCTACATGTTTAAAAGGCGTCGGTTGTAAATTTACATCAATCACATTGGTATATCCGGGATGATTTTTTACAAAGGCGGTAAAATAATTCTCCGCCGAACGTGAAAAAACAAATACGGGTTCATATGAATTTACAAAACGGTTTTTAACGCTTGAAGGCATATGATTGGGCTTGTGCCAAATGATAATGTCATTGAGAACCCAACCGTTTTGTTGCATGAAATACGCTAATTTATAAGGAATTAGTCCTAACGGAGTTTTTCCGTATTTTTTTAAATATTTATCGCCTATATTCAAGAAAAATACTCCCTCGGGTGAAAGTTTATTTTTTAAAACATCAAAAATATAAGTTAATTTGGAAATGAATTCCATATAGGTTTCTTCATTTCCTATTTGTTTATCAAAACCGTAATTCCGTTGTGCCCAGTAAGGCGGAGACGTAATGGCCACATCCACCGAACCGTCTTCCAAATGATGCAATCCGGCATATACGTCAGAAAGTAGGATTTTATGCATTTTGCAAGCCTATTAATTTGTAAATATTATCCTTTATATCCTCCGAAGCATATAAAACCCGCACCCGTCTGGGTTTATTGTCCAGCAATTCAAAATACGGGTTTTTTGCATAATGATACCGAAAACCTTTTCCACTATAACCCGTTTTTCCGGCTTCGATTATTTCGTCTCCATAGACGGACGCCAATAATCCGTTGGGAACCGAAATCAAAATAATGGCTTTTACCTCAACATTTTCATCCGTAATATCATAAATGATATTGATAAAATATGACAAACAAATTTTCCTTTCATAACTATAAACAGGCGGTAAATTTACCGTAAAATCATACCCTTCCGGTTTGTAACATGTTTGATTTTCACCCACAGGAATTTTTCCCTTATAATCGGACGGATTATTAAGCCGGGCGGTTTTTACATCGATATGCACAAAAGCATTATATACTTCAAACATCATATCGGCTCCGATGGGCGATGAATTGGGTAAACCGAATTGATGAAATAACCAGTAATAAATCCTTTCGGCACCCCTCGCAAAATCGGAATTTTGACGTTTCTTAGCCGCCGAATTAAAAATAGGAAACCAGTCATCTTTAATTTTATCCTTTGATTTTAAGCCCTTCAACATTTTATCTAAATCCTGCTCCAAATCAAATTGAATTTTGTTGAGATAATGATTTTCCAACTTTTCAATTTCCTTAAGGTCTTTTATAAACGGCATGCCATTAAATTTTGCTATTACAAATGTAAAAATAAGCTTTTCTTTAAAATTTTTCCTTAGTACATCGACATGGATTTTCTATGAGCCTTGTTCCATTTATAATTTTTTCAAGGTTAAAAACTCCCTCAATCTCAAATGCTTCACTCCATCTACCTCTCCCAAGGAAAGAGGATCCATAGACACCACATATTTAGGGAAATTATCCTTGATTTTCAATAAATTACCGAACTCCCTTTCCTTGGTCTTTTCATCCGCCAACAGGTAAGCCACTTGGATATAAACGGTGCGGCCGTCCTTCTCGGCGACAAAATCGATTTCATGTCCGTTCAATTTGCCGATATACACTTCGTAATCCAGCGTGAGCAAATGACGGAACACCACGTTTTCCAACACATCCGCCGGAGAAAAGCGCGCCAAGCCCAATAAAGCGTTGCGCATGCCCCAATCCTCGAAAAAATATTTGTTATTGACGGCAAAAATCTTTTTGGAAGCCACGTCCCGGCGCCGCACTTTGTAAAGCATAAAGGAATTTTGCAAGTATTTCAAATATTCCAATACCACCTTCACCGATACATCCAAGCGTTGGGATTTCAAATAATCGCTGATTTTCTTGGCGGTGATTAAATTTCCCGTATTGGCGGCAATGAATAAAACCAAATTTTCCAAAAAATCCGTATTCTTGATTTTATGGCGGCGCACCACGTCTTTGAGCAAAATGGCATCGGTGATGTTTCTCAAATATTCGAAAATCACTTGGTCGTTTTTGTACAAATGACGGATAAACGGCAATCCGCCCCACTTTAAATATTTCAGTAGCGCGTCGTCGCTGTCCGAAAGGTTTTGAAAAGTCAAAAACTCATCGTATGATAATCCGTGGACATGAATTTTGACATACCGCCCGCTCAACCGGTCGGCCAATTCGCCGGAAAGGATTTGGGCATTGCTGCCCGTGATATATATATCCGCCCGTCCTTCGTTCAGGAAATGGCGCAAGCCCTTTTCAAAATCCGTAATTTCCTGAACTTCATCTATCATCAATACAAATTTCCCATTATCAGCACTGTTGGCTTCCACATACTTAATCAAATCGTGATAATCCCGGATAGGGTCGAATTCATAGCGTTCTTTATCGATATAAATCAACGGTAAGTCCGGTTGATGCTCTTGAAAATGCCGCGCCAACATTTTGAGCAAATACGACTTACCCGTCCGCCGTTGGCCGGTAAAAACTTTGATCAGAGATTGCCCGATAAAAGGTTTTACTTTTTCCCAATATTGCGACCGGAAAATAACGTCTTCTTTTATGTTCATTTTTTACTTACAAGTAAAATTCGAAGTAAATTTAAACAAAATTTACTTACAAGTAAAATCTACCACAAAATTCCACAAAGTTTACACACAAACACATTATAACAAAAACAAAATTTACAGTTATCACAAGCCCTACACCGCCTGCATTTCCAAAGGAAAACCTCACAAAAAATATGAATTTGGCAACAAAATTGGATTGAGCATTACAGCTAAAAGTCTAATAATCACATCGATAAGATCGTTTAAAGGTAATCCGCATGACAGCAAAACCATTGAACCTGTGTTAAACGGTCATATTCAATATACAGGATCTATTCCGGAAGAATTGATATTTGAGCGAGACGGAAGAGGTAAGAAACAAATCCGGGAGACCAAAATTTGTATTCCCGGCAAACTATTAAAAAGAGACAATGCCTATCAAAGGCGAAAAAAATTCAGACGTCGCGCTGCCATTGAACCGGTAATCGGACACCTGAAAAAAGATTTCAGGATGATAGTCAATTACTTATGGGATGAAGATTCGCCATTGATCAACGCGATGTTAGCCGCTACGGGCTGGAATTTGAAAAAGATGATGGAAAAACTCAAAAAAGAGTTTTTTGTGCCTGGTTTTTTCCACTTGATAAAAGACTGGGTATATCAAAAATTCTTTGCCAAAACCAATAAGTCCAGCTTAAAATTTAGTTTTTAAGGTTTGACTAATTAGCTTTTAGCCCTTAGCTCTTAGCTTACTATCGTTTTTATTGTAGGAATCCGTAATTTTTCATGTTCAATAAAATTTTCATTATGATGAAAAGTTTTAGCGGATTGGCGGGATGTTTTCAATATGGTGAAAATATTAGCACGCTTATTCTTTATCTTTCTTTATTTTCTTGATCATT
>JAMONI010000045.1 GCA_027065935.1 Flavobacteriales bacterium
ATAGTACGCGTGAACAATGCGGAATGTATTGATGAATCCCAATATTTCTTAAAGAGATGTCTTTCTGGCATCTCTTTTTTTGTTTATATTTGACCTCTATCAAAATCAGCGGGATGAAAAAGTTTTTTATAATTTTGGTTCAGTTATGTGCCATGTCGGTTTTTGGACAAGTTTGGCAAGCACCTCCCGAATATGCTCAATTGGATAATCCGCTTCCGTATAATGAAGCTACGCTCCGGCAAGGTGAAAAAATATTTAAGCGTCTGTGTGCCTCATGTCACGGTGAATCGGGCAGGGGAGACGTTCCGTCTATGCAATCGCTTCGTCCCAAGCCGTCGGATTTGACATCCGTGCAAGTGCAAAATCAAACCGACGGGGCTTTGTTTTGGAAAATTTCGGAAGGAAAAGGTTTGATGGCATCGTACAAGCACATGTTAAGCGAAGAAGAGCGATGGGCTTTGGTACATTATATTCGTTTTTTGGCAAAAAACAATAAACGTTCGGAAGAAATCAAGAGTGGAGCGGAAACCGAAGCCTTTACCGGTCAAGTCGAGCAAAAGCAAAATAATCGTGGAGGTGCCACCCGTTCGGATAAAAAGACGTTTGCGGAGGCATTTCCGTTTACCGTATTGATCAATGCCAAGACCACCCACATTATTCATCCCGAAACATTCGGTTTGGTCATACAACACCGGTTCGGTTATACGTTTTTCGACCGTTCGGCGCTTACCCAATTTTTAGGTTTGGATTTAGCGGCGAATATGCGGTTTGCCTTTGAAATTCCTTTTAACGAGCGTTTGATGTTTGAAATAGGGCGTACCCGTTACGGGAAATATTACGATTTGGGGGTCAAATATTTATTGTTGCGTCAAACTACCGATAACAGTATGCCGTTTAGCTTGGCCCTTTACGAAAATATTGCCGTTACTTCCGATCAAGCGCCTGCCCATTCCGAAGATGCCGTATTTGACAACGGAACGCCGTTTACCTACAAATTTTATCACCGGTTGTCGTATGATAATCAAATCATTGTGTCGCGCAAGTTTAACGAACGCTTATCGGGTCAGGTGACATTTCAATTGATATGGCGAAATTTGATGCCGTATTCCGAAAAGCCCCGTTTCAGGAATGTGGTGGTTGCCATACCTTTGGCATTTCGTTACCGTTTGGGATATATGCAAGCGATAAGTTTTGAAATTATGCCCAACAATCAACCCAAAAATATGCCCGTAGCATTGGCTTATGAAGTGGCGAGCAGTGGTAATCACGTGTTTCAAATCACCTACACCAATTCCGATAGATTTACCGGTCAAAATCTGTTTACCGTATCCACATACAATCCGCATAAGGGGTTTATTTTAGGTTTTAATCTTATTCGATATTTTTAATTGAAAATCAATTGGTTATGAAAGAAAAAAGTCCGGTTTTAGTAGTGTTGTTCGCTTGGTTGTTCTTGTCGTCGTGCTATAAGGACGTAGGTCCGGTAGAACCCGATAACGGCGGGAATTCCGTTAGTTTCAGCGCCGACATTCAACCCATTTTTACCAATCATTGCGTAGCGTGTCATCCTACGTCGGGAAATTTGGACTTGCGCAGTGGTAACAGTTATTCCCAATTGGTCAACGTGCAAGCTTCGGGTTATAATGCGCTCAGAGTAAAACCCGGCGATGCCGAAGCTTCGGTACTGTATAAAAAGATAGACGGCTCGGGTATGTACGGCGGTAATATGCCGCCGGGCAGTTATTTAACATCCGCACAAATTTCGCTCATACGGGATTGGATAAATCAAGGTGCGCAGGATAATTAGTGTTTGCTTTAAAATCCTCCGGATTTTATGCGGTTTTTTTAGAAAAAGACGAACCAAAAAAAAGCGCGCTACAATAAAACCGGTAGGCAGGTGGAATAAAAAGCAATTGTTGAAAACGTTTTGTGGGTGCTTGATATACGCCCCGCCGGCCGGAAGCCGGCGGGAGGGGGGAGCGGGAGGGAGAATATTGTCTAAAAGATTTAAAATACTGGTTTAGAAATAAAAACAAATAATTTATTTTGACTTATATCAAGAATGAAAAAATAGTCCAAGCTAATTCCAAAATTATATTCATATCCAATAATTGAAAGATACAAATCATTATTACTTAACAACAGATCTTGGAGTTCTTGTATTTTTCTACTAACTTTTTTATCATCTTCATAACCAGATTTCAAATATCCTATAAAATATTCAGAAAATTTGTCATATTCTTTTTTTGACATTCTATGCCAACGATGTATCACAAAATCTTTACTAAATAATTCATCACTTTTAGGATAATTTGAAATCTCTTCTGTGGATATTTTGTTTCTTATTTTATATTCTGAAAATTTATAAGGTAATACCTCATAGCTTTCTATCTTAACTAATTGGTAATTAGCAGGAAAAAGTGTAATATTAGGATGTCTGAATACTTCATATAAATAGAATCCTGTTAGTGTAATTAACAATCCTAGGAAAATTAAGAATAAATAATTTCTGTGTATTTTCTTTAACATATTCTAAAATTTTGAACCAAAATATCCTCCAAGCGGATTTACTGGGGGGAAAGGTAAATTAACATGTCCATGATTATATCCTCTAAAATAAAATGGTTTTCCATTTGGTGCAAAAGGCTTATCCAAAGAATTAAAATCATATCTATCAAAAGCTTCAGGGTCTCCTTTC
>JAMONI010000046.1 GCA_027065935.1 Flavobacteriales bacterium
CTTTGGAAAATCGTATCGATTTGGATTTGAGCTTGTTACAAAAAATTAAGTTACAACTTATCGAAACCGGTCAAACCAATCCGCAAACGGTGGTGTACTTCAATGAAGACCAATTGGACCCCGCAGCCGCAGGCAAACCCAACAAACTCGTCATAGGCATCAAAGGAAATCCCGATTTTTCCGATGTGCGCCTGATTATGGTGGGTGTGCGTAACATGAGTTCCAACCAATTGTGCGGTGAAGTTTGGTTTAACGAACTTCGGCTTTCGGGCATGAAAAACAAAGGCGGATGGGCTACGCAAGGCAGTGCGGATCTGACCTTGGCCGATTTGGCCACGTTTAACTTCGCAGGCGGTATTGCCACGAGCGGTTTCGGCCCCTTGGAACAAGGCCCCTTGGGTCGGTCGGTGGAAAACAAATATAATTATACCTTTAACACGGCCATTAACGTAGGTAAGTTCCTTCCAGAAAAGTGGAACGTTACCGTGCCGTTGAATTATACGGTAACCAAACAATTCATAGAACCCGAATACGACCCCGTGCATCGCGATATCTTATTGGACGACCGCTTGCAAATAGCCGGTTCGCAACAAGTAAGGGACAGCATCCTCGAAGTGGCACGCGACTTGCAATCCTACAAGAGCATTGCCTTGGTGGGGGTGAAAAAAAATTACGCTTCTTCCAACGCCTCACAAGGGCAGGGCAAAACCGCCAAAAAACATTTTTATGATATAGAAAACTTTACCTTTAACTTTACCTATACCGAATCCGATCATACCAACTACGAAGTCAAAGAAAACAAAGTGCAAACGGTTCAAACGGGCTTTGTATATTCCTACAATTTTCGATCCAAGCCTTGGGAACCCTTCGCCAAAACCAAAAGCAAGTGGCTACGAAAAAAATACATGTCGTTCATAAAAAGCCTCAATATCAATCTTTGGCCTTCATCCGTCACCTTCAGAACCAACTTCGACCGGAAATTTAATAACTTCCGCGTGCGTCAAATCGAAGATTACGGACTGGACTTTCCGCCCATGCAAAGTCGCGATTACAGGTTTAATTCCGATTATTCGCTCAATTTCACTCCGTTTAAATCCGTACAGCTTACTTATACGGCCAATGCTTATCGCACCGTAAAAAATTATTTTCTGCCCGACGGTTCGCTCAATTATGAAGCCGATGTTTGGGCGGGATTTTTCGATTTGGGCGAACCTTTCGTCACCCAACAAAATATTAACTTGACTTACAAATTACCTTTCGATAAGTTTCCCCTCATCAATTTTATCGATGCCAATTATACCTATAACGGAAGTTTTCAATGGCAAAGACGACCCGAAATTATGGCTAACGTCAACGGATACGACTTGGGAAATACCGTTCAAAATGCCAATACACAACAATTGAACGGAAATTTAAATTTGAAAAAAATCTACGATTTCGTAGGCTTGACTTATCTCGAAAACAAATGGTCGGGTAAGAAAGTCAAACCCAAACGTAAGAAGAAAAAAAACAAACGAAAAAAAGAAGGGAAAAAGACCGCTTCCGACGAAAATGCAAATGACCGGAAAGCCCCGCCGGGGGTTCAAGCCGGAAATGAAAATCAAGGAAAAAAGAATAAAAAAGACCTCAAAACGGTTTTTGTGCCGAAAGGTATTCATAAAGCGGGCGCTTCGCTGATCAAAGTTTTAACGTCGATCAAACGCGTACGGTTTACCTATAAGCAAACCAACGGCTTGATGATTCCGGGCTATTTGCAGTCGGTGGGCTATTTAGGCACGGAAAATCCGAGTATTCCGTTCGTGTTGGGGTGGAACGACCCGGATATCCGCTACGAAATGGCCAAACGCGGGTGGTTAACGGCCTATCCGGATTTGAACGAACCCTTTTCACAAAATTTTTCGGAACAATTGAGCTTTTCCACCAATTTTCAACCCTTCAAAAACTTCAGGGTGGATGTGAGAGCCAACAAGCAATACGGCAAAAATTACAGGGAAACCTTCAGAGTGAATAACAACCGATATACCCCGTTAGTTCCGAATTTGGACGGCAATTTTACCATCTCGTGGTTTATGTTGCCCACGGCTTGGGAAAGTTTTGATGCCCAATATGATCCCGCTATCGAACGCATGCGCAACAATTCGTACGTAATAGCCAAGCGCTTGGCCCGGGCGCGCGGTATTGCCGTTCCGGCAAGCGGTTATCCCGACGGTTTGGGTTTTTATCAAAGTGAAGTTTTGGTGTATTCCTTTATATCGGCTTTTACCAAAAAAGATCCCGCCCGAATGCATCTCACCGCCTTTCCGCAAATCCCGATACCTAACTGGAAGGTCAAATATACGGGCTTGATGAAACTCAAATGGTTCCGCAAACACTTCAAACGATTTACATTGGAGCATTCTTACAAATCGGACCTAACGATCAACAGGTTTATCAACAATCTGGAGTTTTTCCAAGATCCGCAATCGCGGGATGTTTCGGGTAATTTTTATAGCGAAATCAGTTTCGGCGACGTGGTGATGACCGAAGCTTTCAATCCGCTTCTTCGCTTACAGATGGAGCTTAAAAATTCCTTGCAATTGGACTTATCCTACAAAAAAGACCGGCTTGTGGGGTTAAATACCGAAAACTTTACCCTTACACGCGTTGCAGGTGAAGAAATCACCGTAGGATTGGGATACCGCATTAAGGATGTGTATTGGCCTATGCGTATAGGTGGAAACCGCTATGAGTTCAAATCCGACTTGATTCTGAAAGCCGACTTCTCGTTCCGGAAAAACCTGAACATTATTTACGGCCTTGCACAAAACAACATTCAACCCGTCAGCGGAAAATATTTATACGATTTCCGCCTCTCGGCCGATTATTCGTTTACCAAAAACCTTTCGGCGATCTTGTTCTACGAGCATCGTTTCTCACGTTTTGCCGTATCCACGGCTTATCCATTGACGGACATTCGCGCGGGATTTACCTTTAAGTATACCTTCGGCCGGTAAAAAATCGGCGGTAACGAAATTTTTTCTTGAACCATTCGGCCGCAAGGTAGCCGAATAAGGCGCCTTCCGTCATTCCAACCATGATGTCGCTAGGGTAGTGAAGCCCCAAATAAAGCCGGCTGTAAGTAAAGAAAAGCGCCCAAAGGACCACCGCTATAAAAAAAATCCGGTTGATATTGTTTTTAAGCAAGAAAAAAACGTATGATAACAGAAGAAACGAATTGGCCGCATGGGCGGAAAAAAAGGATTTTTGACTCGTACATTTCAAAATCCGCAAGTGTTCTTGGATAAGTTCGGAATGACAAGGCCGGTCGCGTCCGGTAAACTCTTTGACAAAATTGATGAATTGGTCGTTCAAGGCGATAATGACAATGAGCAAAACCGTAGCCCAACCGCCTTTTTTTAATCCCAATTTGTAAACCAAGACGATAACGATTAACAGATAAAACCAAATCCAAAAAAATTGATCGGTGACGGTGAGCCAAAAACCGTCCCAGGTTTCGCTTCCCAAATTATTGAGGTAAATGACGATTTTTTCGTCGAACGATTGTATCGGACGGGCAAATAACATTTATTTTCGCTTGATGCTGCCTTTGATTTCGTTGATTCCTTTTGAAATACCGGAAAGTTCTTCTTTAACATCCATAATTTCTTTGATTTGACCGAGTTCGTTTTTTACCTGTTTGTTGAGCTTATCCACATCCAGTCCGGCATCGGATGTTTCTTTCATAATCTCGCGCTTCACCTCGTTGGTCGTATCCCGGAGCATACGAATGCCTTTACCCAAATTTTTGGCGATTTCGGGAATTTTTTCCGGTCCGAAAATAAGCAGGGCAATCACAAAAACCAATATCAACTCGGGCGTCCCGATAAATAACGTCATTTGTTACGTACTTAGTACCAACAAAAATACTAATTTAATTTATAACGCCGGTACAATATAATCTACTATTTGTAGCGCGCTTTTTTTG
>JAMONI010000047.1 GCA_027065935.1 Flavobacteriales bacterium
TGAAGAAAGGAGTGAATAATGACGCGAAGCAATTCGTCGTGATATGAAACATTATGTTGAATAGCGTTTTCATAAACTCGTTCCAATGAAATATAAACGGTACCGGAGTAAAGGTTTGTTCCTTCCTGATAAGCCATACTTATGGTATCGGTCAGATAATCTCGGTTGAAAACGGATTGGTTTACCTGAAGCAGGGACTTGTCATCTAAAAAATTGATTATCAACTGATTGCATTGAACTTGAAATTTTTCGAGACAGGCATTTATCCATGCTATTGTTTTGGTTTCGTTCCAATTTTCCGGCATAGGATAAGAGGTATCATATTCAAAGTGTATCATTTTAGTTTTCGTTTATAAGCATTGTAGCGTTCTTGATATATTTTGTTTAAGGGTAACTGAAAATATTGCAATTGTTCGGTATGGGGGAAGTATTTACGAATAAGTTGCAAGCGTATGCTGTCGGGTATGGAATGCCTGTTTTCGGGCCGTTGGGCTTGACGGCGGTTATCGGTTTGCTGTTGATAGGCCGCTTGGGTGAGTTTTAACAATTCATATTGGAGTTCGAGGAATTTTTTATAGTGTTGTTCATTTAGTCCTTCGCGTAGTAATTTTCGGGAAAGTTTATCCAATTTTTCATTGAGTTCTTGAATTCGTGAAGAGGGGTGTTTTCGGGAAAAGTTACGCAATAAATCTTTGAGTTGTTGTTGTTCTTTATACAGTTGATAGATGCCTTGCGCATTTTGTCCTTGTTTGCCTTGTTTGGCATTTTTACCTTGTTTTTGCATAAGTTGTTGCATACCCTGCATAATTTTACGGGAGCGTTTTTTAATCATGTCGGGTAGTTGGGCGTCGGAGGGTTTTTGGCCTTGTCCTTGTCCCATGGACAGGGAGGCTTGTTGGCGGGCATCCAAGAAGAGGTTAAGCAGATAGATGAGTTGGTTAACTTTCTGAAACATGACATGTTGTCTCATTTTAGCCAATGAGAATTCCTTTTCTTGGAGATGTTTTAGGGATTTTTTTCCGGAAATCAAGGCTTCGTTAAGGGCTTCGAAAATATCGCTACCGATGGCCGCTTGGCGCGATCCTATGGCGAAGAGTGTATCGGATGTTTTGGTTAAAATATTATTCAACCTGTTTTGAATCAATAACACATCGGTATAAATATGGGCATTGGCGGGATTAAGGTTAAGCAGGCTTTCTTCTTCAAAAGATAATTGAATCAGGTTATGGATAAGTTTTTTGATTTGTTCCAAGTCTTCTTCTTCGCTTTGTTTTCGGGATTGCATTAGGGATTGCATCATCATTCGGGACATTTCGGAGAGTTTTTCGCCCGATTTTTGTTGGTTCCGGTCGGCTTTGGAGGGATTGTCGGAGAGCTGTTGCAAAGCATCGTTTTGAAACATTTGAGTGGCTTTGAAATGAGGAGTCATTTCGGGCATTTGCACCGGATTTTTTAGTGAACGGTTTATTGAATCCAATTTTCTAAATTCGTTTGACAGTGAGTCGGTGGTTTTATTGATTTGTTTTTGACGCTTGATTTCGTCTTTAGGTTGATTGCCTGCCAGTTGATTTTGTTTTCGTGCCAAATCGGACAATTGGTCCGACATTTCGTTCATTTTGTTTTCGATATAAAAGCGTTTGAGGAGTTCCAAAGTGCGTTCCAAGGATTGTTTTTTAAATGCATTTCGGGCTTTAAGTTCTTCGAGTTTGTCCAATAGTTGTTCTTTTTTCATTTGTTCCAGCAAGCGTTCGATTTCTTTTTGGATTTCTTGTTTTTCGTATAATCGTTTGAGTTCTTCCAAACGTTTTTTGATTTCGCGTGCTTTTTGTTTGTCTTTTACTTTTTGTTCGTAGTCCGCACTTAGTTTTTCCATTTCCTTGATAAGTTCTTTCATGCGGAGGTTTTCGGTTTGTTGGCGTTTTAGGAGTTCTTTTAAGCGTTGTGTTTCTTCCCAAGAGGTTTGTTTGCCCGATTTGAGTTTCAACAAAGCTTGATTGACCTGTTTTTCGGTTTGTTTTGCATTTCCGAAGGAGCGGGAGAAAAACTCCAATGATTTTTCGTGTATTTTCAAGGCGTCTTTTTGGGTATCCAAAGGGTTAAAGTCCATCACGGGCGAATCGGCGTATTGAAATCCGTCTATTCGGTTATTGTCGTAAACACGGAAAAAGTAGCGGTATGAAACGCTATCGGGCAAGTTAAAGTCGTGGGGGAATACGTAAGCTCCTGTAAAAACCGCAGGGGAAGGAAGTTTTTGTAAAGTTTGTGATTTATAGGTGGTATCGGACGGAGTTTTGTAAAATAACAGTAAGCGGGTAAGACCGTAATCGTCGTCGGCGGAAACGGATATGATTTGGCGTAGTTTGAAGGTGGTGGTGTCGTTATGTTTGGTGACGTTTATTCGCGGTTTTTGGTCGGGAATGACGTCGATATCGAAAGCAAAGGTATGATTGAGGTTTTCTTTCCGGTTTTTAAAAATAATAAAAACGTTTTCCGGGCGGAAGGCCCGGGTGATTAAGGAAAAAGTTTGGCCCGTTCGGCTTACGGAAACGGGGTTGATATTCATCAGAAGCGTGTCGGCGTATAAAACGTCCGCATCGAGACGGATGCGGGTACCGTAAGGCACTTTGAGGTAGGTTTGCGATTGCACTGTATCGGCGCCGTATTTTACGTAAGAAGGGTAGGTGAGATGAAAACGGTAATGTTGCAAAACGGGATATTTTAAAATTTTGATGTGATACGGGCCGAATTCATATTTGCCTGCTTTAATGCGAAAGCTGAAAGGACGAACAATCCGGTCGAAAAACCATGCGAAAAGGGTGTCGTTGTGTTTGGTGAGTTCGTATTCATTATCATCAATACGGATAAAAAGTTTTTCGGGAATTTTTTCTCCCGACAATGCTAATTGTAAGGTAAAAGAAGTATCGGTTTTGACGTGTAAATCGTTTAACAAGTGGATTTGAAAGGGAGCGGGTTTTTTAAATTCGGTGTTATAGGCTACGATTCGGGTATAAGAACGGTCGAATTCTTCTTTTTTTCCGGTGATTTTTATAAAATTAAGAATGAATAAAGGAATCAGGAGTAAATAAAAGAAAGGCAAATAATTTTTGAAACGAAGAGCTTTTTTAAAGTCGAAACGTGATATGAGTTGTTCGCGTCGCTTGAGTTCTTTTTCCACTAAATGGAAGGGGTAATGGCCGAGTTGTTCCAATTGCAAGTAATTGACCAAGGTATCGTTGAGGCCGGGAATTTTTTTTCCCAAATCCTCGGCGGTTTTCAATGCGTCCCAATCGCGAAAATAGCCGAAATACCGTAAGCCGGGCAATATTACGAATTTTCCCGTCAAAAAAAAGATAACCGACAGATAAAACCAAACCAAAACAGTGCGGTAAACGGCGGGAATCCAAAGCATCCATTCCAAAAAAATCAGGAATAAAAACAAAACCGTGGAAAAGAACAAAAATAACACGAGGCCTTTGAGCCATTCTCTTGCATAGAAGCCTCTGAGGTAGTTTTCTATTTTTTTATGTAAATTACTTTTTTTCAAGGTTTATTATTAAGTTTTACCGGTTAAAGGAATTTTTTGAACTCTTCGCAGGTGGCGTCCGCCTTCGAAAGAAGTGTGCAAAAAAGTTTTTACGTATTCCAAAGCTTGATATTCGGATATGAACCGGGCGGGCAGGCTCAATACATTGGCGTCGTTGTGTTGCCGTGCCAGTTCCACCAATTCTTTGTTCCAACACAGGGCCGCTCGAATACCCTGATGTTTGTTGGCCGTTATGGCGGCGCCGTTTCCACTACCGCACAAAATGATTCCCATGTGGGCTTTACCGCTTTCCACGGCTTCCATGGCCGGATGGATATAATCGGGATAGTCTGCGCTTTTGACGGAATCGGTTCCGAAATCGAGAACTTCGTATCCGGCTTGTTCCAACATTTT
>JAMONI010000048.1 GCA_027065935.1 Flavobacteriales bacterium
CGCCTTCGTTTCACACTTGTGATCGTCATGTAAAAAGCTGCCAATCCCAAGAGCAAGGCTAAGGCATATAAGGGCGAGAAGTAAATTTTTTCAAAAACCAAAAAACGTATTTTCGAAATAAACTCAATGGCTTGAATCATCCAGCCTACCGTTTGGCGCAATACAATACCCACCGCATCAAACGAAAGTCCCGCTACCCAAAACGGTATCATGGCAAAACCGAGAATAAGAATAAGCGAAATAAACGGGATTACGACCAAATTGGCTATGATAAACCCGAAAGAAAATCGGTGGAAAAACAAAAGCAACAAAGGAAGCAATAGGATTTGGGCCGCTACGGAAACGTATAATAAATCAATGACGTATTGCAAGATACGGTTTTCGGGATAATACACTTGTTTGATCAGCGGGTAAAAAGTTAAAATGGAAAAAACGGCACCGAAACTCAGCAAAAAACCGATGTCTTTCCAAGCATTGGGAGCAACCGATAAAATAAAAAAAGCCGCCAAAAGCAATGTGTAATAAGGCGAAACACGTCGTTTTACTTCCCAAGCGACTTGGAAAAAACCGAACATCAGAGTGGCCCGCGTAACCGAAGGCGGAAAGTCGATCAGGGCGGCATACAACCCGAGCGTTCCCAATATCAGCACATTATAAAGAAACCTTTGACGCTTGATCGGGCGAAAAAGCAAGCGAAGAAAAAACAACAATATCCCGATATGCAAGCCCGAAATGGCCAATACATGCACTACCCCCGCATCGATAAACGATTGTTTGACTTCCGGATCCAGCAAATACCTTTCGCCAAGCAATAATGCCGACATGACCTGATAAGTCAGCGTATCTTGCACGGACTTTTCGATGTTGTGTTGGATTTTTCTGCGCAACTCGGCCAATCCTTCCGGAAAAGTGCGACCCGAAAAAGAAAGATTTTCCGGCGACTTTGAAATAAGCTTAAAGTAAATACCTTGATTGCGCAAATATTTTCCGTAATCGAACCCGAAGGGAAAACGGGGCGGCGGAAGAGGTTTCCACTCCTTGGGACCGGGATGGTAAACGTATTCTTTTGAAAAATCGGGTGAAAAATCCTTGTCAACGGGTATTTGATACAATACTTTAAATCCGGCGAAATTTCCGTTAATTCGTGTGACGTAAGCCGCATACTGACGATAATACGGCGTGGTACGAAGCGGTTTGACGATTCTAAATCGCACTTCAAGCACCTTTTCGGGAAGCGCTTTACAAACTTTTTCCATCGTATTCTCCTGACGGTGCCACGTGCCGAAACCTATACCCGAAACGAGAAAAAAAGCAAGAAGCGAACCCGTAAAATAAACGGCAAACCTGTACTTTCGCTTGCTTAATACATAAAAGACGATTGAAACAATCAACAAAACGGTGGAACAAGCAAACCAAAACTTGTCTTTCCTGAAAATGAATTCGGACAGCACCAAGCCCGCCATCCACGGCATAACAGCTAAAGCCAAAGGATATTTTTGCCAAAACATAGCCGGTTCCTTTGCTTTATAACAAGTTATAAATTTTTCATAAATATAATTAATTTGATAAACTCCCGATTAAAAAAACACGAAAAAACCATTGGATTTCGGAACTTTTATTCCAAAATACTATTGGAAATTAGAACTTATGTTTGGAAAGACTATTGGAATTTGGAACTTTTTTCGTATTTGGGAGTTAGGATTTAGGAGTTAGGATTTTTTCTTGCTATAATTTTTTCAGTAGTGCCCATTTTTTTAAAGTGTTTTTTAAAACAACATGCAATTCATCCCCATTCATTCCTGAGCTTCTTTTGAATATCCAATGCGTCTTCTTTTAGAGAGATTTTTCCTGCATATTTATATGCCTTTACTCCCGGTGCTTTACTTTTTTTACTTAAACGTGCCCGGATACGGCGGATATGCTCTTTGGTGGCGCCTTTTTTCAGGATGGTTACCATAATTCCTGTTTCTATACAAATATACTAAAATTACGCCAATCAAACGTTTAGTTCATTTCATTTATCCCTCAAAAACCGAATATTCCGCATCAATCCCTTGTAACCCGTCCGCATGACGGCGGATTTTTTAAAGAGGCGTTTAAAGGCCGGTTTGGAGAGTTCTTCCCACTCGCGGCGGGTCATTTGAAGGAGGTCCGGCGGCGGATCGAAGGTCGGTTCATCTTGCGGAAGCGAAAAACGGTTCCAAGGACATACGTCCTGACAAATATCGCACCCGAAAATCCAATCTTCCCACTTGCCCTTGAATTCGGCCGGGAGCATTTCGTCACGCAATTCGATGGTCAGGTAGGAAATACACCGCGATGCGTCAATTTGGCGGTCCGGTAAAATGGCTTCGGTAGGACAGGCGTCAATACAGCGCGTGCAACTTCCGCAACGGTCGAATAAGGTGGGCGTGTCATAGGCCAATTCCAAGTCCGTGATGATTTCGGCGATGAAGTAAAACGAACCTTTGCCCGGTTGCAAGAGCAAGGAATTTTTACCGATCCAACCCAATCCCGCCCGGCGCGCCCATTCGCGTTCCAACACCGGAGCCGAATCGGTAAATACACGGAAGGCAATGTCGCCCGCTTGCTCACGAATAAACTCCACCAATTGATATAGCTTGCGTTTCAGCACATAATGGTAATCTTCCCCGTAGGCATATTTGGCGATTCGGTAGGTATCTTCCGGTTGTTTTTTCTTGGGATAATAATTGTGCATCACCACCACCACCGACTTGGCGCCCGGCACCAATTTGCGCGGGTCCAAGCGCTTGTCGAAGTGGTTTTCCATATATTTCATTTTTCCGTGGTAGCCCTTGGCCAGCCAATTTTCCAAGCGCTGCGCTTCGTTTTCCAAAAATTCCGCCCGGGCAATGCCCACGCTGTCAAAGCCGAGTTCGCGGGCTTTTTGTTTAATACGAATAGATAAAATATGATTATTTCCGGAAGGAATCACATGTTCAAGAATTATTCTTCACGGTTTAATAAATCTAACTTATCGATTAGCTCCGGCGAAATAACATCATCCGGAATTTTATATTTGGTTTTACCCACCGCTTGTAATTTTAAACCCGTAAGTAAGGCATAATTTTTTATTCCCGGATCAATATCGAAATGCCTTTCCAATAATTCCCAATCTTCTTTTACGGGCACCGACCCGCCGAAATCTTTCCGCAACCAATGACCGACGGTATGTTTGTATGAAGGCGGAAATAAATCTGCAAAAGCCTTTTTACTCAATCCCGCATTAAGGCGCAAATAATTCAGATAATCCGCAATCAATTCTTGCTTAACGGGATACAAACGTTGCATGGAAAAATATTCTTCTTCCACCGAGCTGCGCGCCCCCGGCGATGCCCCCCAATTTTTGCGTTCCAAAGCCTTAAACTTTCCATTATAGTTTTTCTTATTCCGGCTTATCCTCTCTGGATTCACCGCTACGGACTGAAGGGCTAAAACCTTATCACTATCCGCAATTTTCCGCTTTTCTTTTACGGAAACATAACCGTTTGCTTGAAAAAATATCAAATTATCTTTTAACGCTTCCCTATCGTCAATCACATATTCTTTCGTAACGGCTCCATCATCCCAAAGCACCTCCACATATTCCGGCAAACCGTTAGGATGACGGCTTAATATTTTTTTTAAAATACCTTTCCGCTTATGTTTTCCGGTATGGTCGGCGACTTTATAACCCGAAAAATCTTTGTGGTGGTAAACCGGTGGTTTTTTGTCTTTATGATTAATTTGCAACGCTTTGTAATTAAACTTATAGCGATGGCTTTTATTATCATGCACCAGCATAAAGACGGGATACCATTTTTTCTCTCTCACCACTAATTTATTCCGTAACACCCAGTTTTTTATCAAAGAAACCGCATAAATACTTTCCAAATCATATTGCTTGCTCCCCATAAACAAAATCTCATCC
>JAMONI010000049.1 GCA_027065935.1 Flavobacteriales bacterium
CTTATATTATCTTATATTAGCCGAAAATATCCGATGATTTTATATCACTCTAAATTTTTACGTGTCAATTATTTGGAACTGCAATATTTGATGCATTTCTTTTGGTCGGAATATGCTTTGCATATGGATGCGGAAGGGATGTATTACGAAACGGTTCGTTTTATGAAAAACAGGATTAAACGCAGGGCAGATCAAGTGTATTTGGATTGGCGGAATGTAGAAAATCTTATTGCACCGGAAACGTTTCCTTGGTATGTTCGGCATATTTTTCCCGGTATTTTTTCAGCCCAACCTTACCGCTTGGGTATTTTGCTAAACCGTCCCGAAGTTTTCGATTTTCCCGAAAAAGTTACGATAAACGGAAAAACGGTTCCCGTGCGCGTATTTTCCGATGCCGGTTTGTTGACGGCATGGCTGACAGATGGTGCTGTACGCAAGAAGCCCGGCGGTTATGATCACGGCCGTTCCAAGGGTTCTTGCGGGATTTAGTCCTTTGATATTTTGGCCGCTTTTTGCCGTGCCTGTTCGATGAGTTTTTGTTTTTCCCGGCGGGCTTTTTCAATCAATTGATTTCCTTTTTTTTCGGCTTGTTGCATTAATTTTTGGGCGGTTTTTTTGGCCGCAAATTTTGCCACCGGATTTTTGGCTTCGGCAATAAGTTTGTCTCCCTGCTTACGGGCTTCCGCCTTTAATCTTTCCGCCGCTTGCCGGGCTTGTTCGATTAAGGCGTCGCCTTGCGCTTCGGCCTGTTTGATCAGTTCGTTGGCTTTGGCTTCGGCTTGGGCTTTGGTTTCTTCTATTTTTTCGTCCACCGCCCGGGTCACGGTTTCTTTAACGGTTTGTACCAATCCTTCTTTACCCGTTCCTTTTTTGAAAACGGGTTTGATGACGGGGTTCTCAATGGTTCCCGTGATTTGCAGTGTAATGAACACGGTTTTAATTTCATTCAAAGGAATGCCCCATTTCCCGATTTGTCCTTGAAAGTTTTGCAACCATTGTTGGGCCCGGTTGCCGAACATTTCCACGGGGATTTCCATGTCCCAAGTCAAGTCCAGTTTTTTATCCAAGGTTACTTTTCCGCCCAATTGCGAAGCTATCCGGTTGATTTTAAAATCAAAAGGTTTGATGGCGAGGTTGCCGTTTTCAATTTTGAACTGTGCTTTGGCTTTGTCGATTTTGGGATTTTTCAGTTCGTTGATTTTGAGCGTATTGGAAAGTTTTTGGAAAAACTCGACCTTTTCCGGACGAATATTTTCGGAACTGAAAACTCCCGTGGCGTTTGTTGTGGACAAAACGGGGTCGAGCGATTGGTTTAGGGCTACCTCCAATCCCAAATCCATGTTAAGCAAGCCTTTGATTTGTTTCAGAACGGGCGCATAAGCTTGGAGGTAAGTCAAGCTTTGGGCGGTTTGGTCCAACGCCATGTTGTCCAGTACCATTTTCAGGTTGGTAAACGGTTGATCCCCCGAGGTGTCATACATACCATGCAGGCGCATTTCACCGCCAAAGGCTTTCATTACCAGTGTATTTAATGCGGCTTTCCGGTCTTTGACGTTAATTTGACTTGAGATGTCGGTCAGGTTCAAATCTTTATAGATAAGCTTACCGGCCCGGGCTTGGATTTCAATGTCCAAATTGTCGGGAATTTCGGGCGCTTGGGTTTCCTCTTGTGAGGTTGTTTCGGCTTCGTCGTTCATGGCGGAACTCAATTCGTTAAAATCGATAAGATCGGAATCGGATTGGATGCGGGCGGTCAATACGCTGTCTTTCCCCATGGCGTAGGTTAAGTAGTTGGTGATTTTTCCTTTGATGTCGAAATCGCTTTTTCCGGCCTTGATTACGGCTTTGTCGATTTCCAATGCGGCCGGTGTTATCCGGGTTTCCGCTACCGGAATGCTTACGGGGTAAGGAATACTGTCGGTTTGAAAGGCGAAATTTTTCAGGTGTAAGTAACCACGGGCATCCACCCGGTCGAGCTGTTGTTTTTCCATAGCGGAAAGACGGGTTTTTATGTCGAAATCGGCATCGAGCAGTCCTTCTAATTTTTTTACGGATTGCATCGGAAGAGCTTCTTTAAATTTGTTGAGTGCCAAGCGTTCGGCTTTTAGTCCGGTTTTCACCAAGGGGTCGGTCACGGGGTGGTTTATGTAGAGATAAGCTTCGGCGGGATTGTCCGCTACGGAAAAAGCGATCCGGGGTATTTCGATGCGCATAAGGTCGAGGTTGGATCCGCCGTCGAACTTAACGGAGGCGAGCAGGTTAATCCGGTCGATACTTTCGGGCAGGTCTTTTCCTTTGATGCGTCCGTTTTCAATGCGAAAGTCAATGTTATATCCGGGATAATTGTTATCGTCCTGAACGCCTTTGATTTGTCCGGTGAGTTGTGCGGTGCCGTTAATGTCCATTTGCGGAAGCTCGGGCATGTAAGCTTGCGGGATTAAGCTCATAAATCCGGCCAGCGAATTTTTTTCCGAGGCGAAATGTATGTCCATTTCGATGTTTTCTTCATTGAGTTGGACAAATCCTTTTAATCCCAAGGGTAAATCATTGATCAGGGCTTTGATTTTGTTGATTTCGTAGCGGGAGAATGCGTCTTTTAAGGCGATTTCGTTCTCAATCCGGGCTTTGACGTTTTTTAAATAAGTGACACCGTCGAAGGCAAAATGTAATGTGTCGGCATCCGAAGTGCCTGTCAGCAGGTAAGTGTCGCCGTCGATTTTTACGTTCCCTTTATGATTCAAGCCGCCGATATACAATTGCATGGGCATGGAACGGTCTTCGTAGCGCATTCGTAAGTTTTTCACGGTGATTGTTTGGATTTCCAATTGTAAATCGCTTTCTTCGTCTTCGGTGGCGGTTTCTTCTTCGCTTTTGAAAATGTCGTAATTGGCATTGCCGTTTTCATCGACCGAAATAACGAATTCCGGATTTTGCAGGTGAACGGATTTGATTTTTTTCTCGCCTTGTAAGAGTTTGACCAAGTCGATCGTCAATCCGAACTCGTCAATCAATGCCAAGGGTATGTCTTTGTTTTCTCCGGTTTCGGTAATACTGAATTTTTCTAGTGTGAAATACAGGTCGGGAAAATGTTTGAAAATACTGATGTCCGCATCGAGAAAATCCACTTTGGCGTTTAGGTTGCGGTTCAGGTCTTTTTTTACGGCGTTAAGGATTCGGTCTTTAAACAAATAAGGGAGTGCAAACAAAGCCCCTAGGGTTAAAATGAATAAGGAAATCAGGACAATAAATAGTTTTTTCATTGTTTTCCGGATTATAGGGCAAATTTAATGAGAATAAGGATATAAAAGCGAACGGATGGTTTCGAATGTAATACTGTCTTGGCCGAGGGGTTCGTAGGCCATAAGGGCTTCGCCCCAAACCTTGCCGTCGGAAAAATTGACGATGAGCCATTTGTGGTTGAGGACGCGCACGGAATTGATTTTCATTTCGCCGAACATTCCTGCGTGGGGGAGCAGAGGGTTATCGCCTTGGGTCAGGTTGGTATCCATAAGTTTGTCGATGATGTGTTGTGGCCAATCGGAACTTTTTCCGTAATGTTCGATAAGATAATCGATGGCTTCGGGGTTGTGTTGTAATTCGAAGAGGGCCATATCGTAAATCCGCTCGTTAAGGCTGTCGATCCGGTTGTTGAGTATTTGCAATGAGTCGTTAAGGGTTTGAAGGTTTTGCTCCAATTGTTTTTGCCGGCAATAATCCTTTTTGATTTTCAAGGATGCATATATGGAAAATGCGATTAAGCTTACAAGCAATGTTCCTGTGGCGATATGGGTTTTTGAAAACTTCATCGTCAGATTTTTTCGATTTTGTTAACGCCTTCTATTTCTTTTATGCGAAGCA
>JAMONI010000050.1 GCA_027065935.1 Flavobacteriales bacterium
TCCTTCTGCGTGGAAGGCGCCAATCGCGGGAGGGGAAAATCGAAGGTTCGGCCGAACCGAAAAGCAGATGCCCGCCGGCAAAATACAGTGCCGCAGCGAGGCAAAACGACACACCGCCCCTTGGGAGGCGGAAAACAACCGGACACGCCGAAGGCGTGGAAATGCAACAACCGCTCATCGAATGCGGAAATTTACTCAAAGCCGCCCGTAGCGGCGGGGTAGCAAGTATCGGAAAATTTGTCTAATTTTAAAAAGTTAGGATTATGAGAAAAAAAATTGCAGCCTTTTTTTTCGGCGTTGTGCTTGTAGCAAGTTTATCGTATGCGTTCATCGATAAACCAATATCTTTTTGCACGCACGGTGACAAAGGTGAATGTAGGGTGTTGGATAGCGGTAACGGTTTTTACTGCGAACCGGGAGGAAGCGAATGTGGTGGATCCTACATCAAAGATTTGTAAAACTCTTAACCCGCACTTTAAATTACCGAAGTGCGGGTTATGGTTAAATAATGAAAATCCGTTCGTATGAAAAATATTACAAGCTTTCTATTCATTCTATGGGTTGTATTGTTTTTCCTTTTCTTTTCAGCGTGTAAAAATTCATCATCTTCTCGTTCGGTTGATGTTGCAATGTATTTGGATTCGCTTCAATCGATTACGCTTCACTTAGACAGTTCGGCTTTTTTTTCATCTGCATATTTGGAATATGATTTGTCCGAAAATAAATTATACTTTTTAAACGAACAGAGCAATCTCATCCGGGTTTATAATGTCAGCACGGGGAAGCAAATAGAAACAATTCAATACGCCTTCACCGGTCCCGATGGTGTTGGTGAGGTGTGGGGATTTCATTATCATAGTCAAGATTCCATTTTCGTGTTCGGGAAATTTAAATTTACCATTTATCTGACCGATTCACGCGGAAAAGTGCTAAACAAATATGTTTTGACCGGAGAGGACACTCCCGGTTATTTTCCCACGCCGGTGGTACACGGTTTGCAACAATTGTTTTTCATCGATAACAAGCTTTATTTCACCGGTAATTATGCGCGCCAACGAAAAGAAGGAAAATATATTTTACCGCTTTTCCAGTATGATATTTCTTCAAAAAAACTTTCACATATCGGCATCGCCCCTCAAAAAGTTCACGAAGGTTTTTGGGAATCCATCGATAAAGTTTTTTTAGACAGAATGGGGGCTAACAAACTCATTATCAGTAATTATATTTCCGATTCGATTTTTGTTTATGATATTCATTCGGGTAAAACTGACAAACATCTTGCCAAAAGCAAATATTTTTCCGAACAAGATATAAAACCGTTTAGTTCATCGGCCGAAAACAGAGCCAAAGATTATTTGGAACGAGCCAAATATCATCTGGGCACACCTAAATATCATGCTGTATTATACGACCCGGTGAACAAGTTAATATATCGATACGTTTTATACCAACATGATTACAAGAAATTCCTCTCCGGAGAACCGGTTAAAGCGGGAATCATGGTTTTTGATGAAGCTTTTAATAAACTGGGGGAATTTTTCTTACCCTCCGGTTATGATTTTACCATGAGTTTCGTGGGACCTAAAGGACTCTATATGGCTAATAAAAAAGCCTATCAAGCTAATGATAACTATTTACGTTTCGATTTGTTTACTTTCAAACCGCAAGAAAATGCGTTGCATTAAGCATTTAGGTATCGTAGTTATCGCTTTTTTTATGTCCGGATGTAATTGCCATAAAGAAGACGAGACACTCCGGGCGGATGAGCTTTTTGCTTTTTTGTCCGAAAAACAGATTGACTTTCATAATAAATGCATTATCATTTTACCGGCTATCGGGTGCGGGAGTTGTTTGTCTTCGGCCGAACATCTATTAATATCAAGACAAGACGATATTATTAACAACAAGCATGTGATTCTTATTCTTACTAACCTTTCCGACCTAAAAAAATTTAAATGGCGCACACAATTATCCGACAGGTTTTTTAAGGCCGAAAATTTATTCATCGATAATCAAGACGCATTAAAATTTCGTTCATTTTATCCGGCGTTGATTAGGTTTGAGCAGGATTGTATGCAAAAACCGGTTTACCAAAAACCCGGTGCTGAGGGTTTTGAAGAGAAATTATTAGATTGTTTAAAAAAAAAATTGAATTATGAAAATTAAAATTCAAGGTCTTATTCGCACTTCGCTATTAATGATCTTTATGTTGCTCTTATCTTCCGGATTCACATCAAAACATCAAGATTGCGAAATAAAAGTCAGCCCGTCGCTTAGTAAAGACAAAAACGAAAAACTGAAAGTGAACCTTGGATGCGAAGTACTTGACTTTAATTTAAAAATTATGAACAAGTGGGGAGATGTGGTATTTGAAACTTCCGATTACAATGAAGAAATTGATTTGCATTTGGATGAGCGCAACAGTATAATCAAAAAGGGCGAAGTATATGTATGGTTTATTAAATTCAAAACGGGCGAACAAGTAATTCGAAGTTCGGGAAAATTATTTATAGAATGAGCGAACTCGTTGCAAGTTCATGCGTTTTTTCCGGTTTATCGTAAAGAAATAGTGACCAAGAAAGCCTAAACTTTGAAATGCATTAACCGGCTTCCATACGCGTTTTTGGGGTATTACCGAAAAATCAACAAGAAATCGGTTGTATTCAATAGGTACAAAAGAGAAATTTTGAACATTAAGCGGGTGTTGAATACGGATTTGAAATTTCGGGCAAAGAATTTATGAAAGGCGAAATTAGCCAAGAGGGATAGCCCCAAGCTCAAGAGATAAGTTTGTTTGATAGAGTGGAGTAGAAACCGGA
>JAMONI010000051.1 GCA_027065935.1 Flavobacteriales bacterium
GAAGGAGAAGCCTGATGCCCCTCGACTTGCATGTGTTAGGCCTGCCGCTAGCGTTCATCCTGAGCCAGGATCAAACTCTCCATAGTAATTATGTTAGTCCTCCCCCGGCCGCATATAACAACCTCTCTCATCTCAATCCTCTTATAAACGCCTGCCATGTCAATGATCGAATCCATAAACCGCAAATCCACTTCATTAAACCTTAACTCAAAAAGCGGTGGCAAAGATAATAACTTTTTTAACCTTTTGTCAAGACCCTAAATGTTAAAGTTTTTGTTAAAGTTTTTCATTCGGCTTTAAAACCTTCACTTCTCTCTGAAAACCAATCTTTTAACTTGTTTTAAAAAAGGGTTTGATGGAAAGAACGTATGCAAATATAAAATAAAATTTTGCTCTATGAGTTTTTTTGATTGTTTTTTGTAGTTCCGTTGGGGCTGACTTGTAAGACAACCCCAACGGGATTTACTACAATTTTCCTGTTTTACACTTACTTTATGGCCACTTTTTTCACTTTCTTTTGTTGTTCTTCCAATTTGGGAATGTAAATTTTCAATACGCCGTTTTGGTATTTGGCTTCCACTTTGTCGGTATCGAATACGTTGTCGGGTAATGTAAAGGAACGTTGGAACGTTTCGTAACCGAATTCTTTTTTGACGTAGGTTGCCCCTTCTTCGAGTTTTTCTTCTTCTTTGTGGGCGGAAATGGTCAAGATGTTATCTTCGATTTTGATATCGAAGTCTTCTTTGTTTAATCCGGGTGCTGCCACTTGAATTTCCACGCCTTTATCATCTTCGATGATATTTACGGCGGGAACTACCAGTCGTCCCATTTGGTTTTCCAAGCTTGGTGTTAAGGGACGGAAAAACTCGTCGAATAAGGCCAGCATAGGATCTTTTACGGGTTTTCTCATTAATGCTTTCATGGCTAATTGTTTTTTTGGTTCGATTTGTTATGAGCAAATCATATACCAAGCGTGAGTTTATGCGATTTTGTCACCGATGGTGGAAATTTTGACACTTTTCGGTTTTCAATCAATGACAAAATATCGTTGGACTTCGTCCTTGACCCGGTTTTCTATTTCCGTGGCATCAATTCGAGATATAATATGTTATTGTTAGGGAGTAATTCAATTTTTTTAGGGGGATAGATTTCTTTGATTTTTGTTGAAGTTTCCTATTGGGGTTGTTTGTATGTTTTTGGGTTTTTTGAAATTTTAATCCTTTGATATAAAACCGGTGGCGGAAAGGGATTTTTTTTTCCGCCACCGTTTTATCACTCCTTACTTTCCTTCCCGAAAAACAATCGTGTTTTAAAGTTTTGGATTTTGTTTTTCAGGTCGTCGAACAAGGTTTTGGTTTCTTGTTTTTCTTGTATGGCTTTTTTCAATACGTCTATAGCTTCGGCCAGTTCTTTGTATTCTTTGTCGCGTTTGCCGTAACCGAGTGCTTCGGCCAATTTGAGTTGGTAATCTGCATTTTCGAGCAGGTTTACGGCAATTTCTATTTTATTTTGCTCCTGTCCTTCCGTTACCGATGCGGCGGCTTTGATGTATTCTTCGGCCCGAATTACCGGTAAGGGAATATTTTGTTCTACAACCACCAAAGTATTCAATGCGCTTATCAACACGGCCGAAGCTTCGTCTTTCTTGCCTTCGCTGAGTAATCTGACGGCCATTTTCATGGCATCGGGGTATGTGGCCAAAGGCAAGTTGGAGGTTTTCACTACGATTTCACTGGCCAAATCGGACAGGATTTTTCGGGCGGATTGATAATATCCGTCATCCATTGCCTTTTGCGCGGCTTCGGTCATTTTATATACCGTAGGTATGTCCACTACCAAATCGCGTGTTTCGTAGGCTACGTCCACCGGGACGAGTGCCAATTCGGGATTTTTGGCTATAATGATTTCCAGTTCGCCTACCACTTGAGCCATTACCTTTTCGGCTTCATCAATCTTGTCTTCTTTAATAAATTTAACGGCTTCCGTTGTTTTTTTGATAATGTCCACCGCTTGTTTTATGGCGACCGTATCTTTTTTCTGTCCGGCTTCGACTTGAGCCTTAACGTTTTCCGACACTTTTGCACTGACTTGTGTGTCGGTCATTTGTTTTTGTGCTTCGGGTTTTTGTACGTCTTTGTGAATTTGTTCTTTTTTCATTTCCGATAGGTTTTTATTTTTTTCTTGATTTTTACATCCGGATAATAAAATCGTCATTACCAACACAAATGCTATCTTTTTCATGGTTTATTGTTTTTGAGATTTTACGGGAAATAATCTTTCTTTGAATGCTTTTAGTTGCTCGGACAAACGGTTGAGATATTTTCTCGTTTTCTTTTCTTTGCCTTTTTCCACGTAGGTTTTAAGTTCGTTGATGGCATCGGTCAAGTTTTTGTATTCTTTATCTTTTTTTCCGTAGCCCATGGTTTCGGCCAATTTCAATTGGTAGTCGGCGGCATTCAATAAAGCCAACAAAACTTCTTTGTTTTCCTTGAAAGTTTTTTCGTTATCCATCACGGCCAATGCTTCAAGCACAAATTGTTGCGCACGCAATACGGGTAAGGGCAAGATATCTTCTTTGACAACCAATGTGGTCAGCGCCTTTACCAGAATGGCGGCGGCTTCTTGATTTTTTTCTTCGGCCAACAATTTGGCTGCCGATTTCATAGCTCCGGGATAGGTGGCCATCGGCAAGTATGCCGTTTTCACTATCATTTCACTCGACAGGTCGTTTAACATCCACTTGGCCTGCTGATAATAGCCTTTGTCTATGGCATTGCGCACGTCTTTCAGGATTTGATCCACCGTTTCAACATCCGCCACCACGTCGCGCACTTCGACGGTAGAATTAACCGGTATCAGCGAAAGTTCGGGATGCTGAACCAGCAATACTTCCAATTTTCCTATTATACCCGCCAATTGCGCTTCGGCTTCCTTGTTTTTATTTTCGGCCAACAAGCCGATTACTTTTTGTGTTTCTTGTAAAATGCTAATCGCTTCGCGACTTTCGTCCGAGACTTTGCTCAAACTTCGGTCCACACTCTCGCTCACGCGCGCTTGCATTTCGCTATCGGAAATCCCGGTTTTACCTGCATCACCGGTTTCTTGTTGGGCAAACAAAGCAAAGTTTAAACCCAACACTGCGGTCCATATCCACAAGATTTTTTTCATGGTTTTTGCTTTTTTAATTAACATAATATTTCATATTTCGGCCTATCAAAATAATTGCCATTATTTATTTTGCAACGTTTTTGGAGAAAATATGTCAGTTATAAAATTATTTGCCGTGACAAAATGACTAATACGGATACGGTCTTGACAGTTGTCCGTTTTCCGAGCGTTTCGTTCCGGTAAATTATCAAAATTTCGACTTCGATATTTTTTTATAGTTTTGTTTAGAATCGAAGCATTATGAATGTTGTAAGCAAAATTTTCGGAATCGTTGCCATTGTTTTTATGCTTTTGGGGTTTATTCCTTTGTTGGGGTGGATTAATTGGGGTGTGTTGCTATTGGCGGGCCTGGGTCTGATATTCGGTGCCATTTCCGATAAGCAAGACGGCTTAAAACTCAACGCCATAGTTATCATTATAGCGCTTATTCGTTTGTTTTGGGGTGGTGGTATTATTTAAAAGCATGATTCAAAATCCCGAAATTGCCGCGCAACTTATAAAAAATGCCAAGCACTTGGTGGCGTTCACCGGAGCGGGCATTTCGGCCGAGAGCGGCATTCCTACATTTCGCGGTCCCGGAGGAATTTGGGACAAATACGAGCCGGAGGTCTTGGAAATCGATTATTTCATTGAGAACTACGAACGGGTTTGGCCGGTTATTAAGGATATGTTTTACAATGTT
>JAMONI010000052.1 GCA_027065935.1 Flavobacteriales bacterium
CCCAACTCACGGCGCCCGTTCGGTGGACGCAAACGGTTCAAAACATGATTAAGGACGGAGCGGGATTGTTTTATGAAGTGGGGCCGGGTAAAGTATTGCTCGGGATGCTCCGCAAAATAGACCGGTCGGTCCAAGGCGAAAAGGTGGAACTTTGACAAAATCTTTCGGCGAATCCGCTCGCTTTGCGGAATCTACAGGCTTTCCTTCCATTTCTTTTTGTAATACTCGTAAATTTCGAATTGCGAACGCACGGGCTTGCCCGGTAGTTTCCGGTATTGGTTGTCTTGAGCTTCGTTAAAGATGCGTGCTTTTTGATTATCGGCCCAGGAAATCTCAAAAACGTCCAAAATTTCTTTTTTAGCTTCTTCGTCGTACACGGGTGTTACCACTTCCACCCGGCGGTCCAAGTTTCTCGGCATCAAATCCGCCGAGCCGATATAAATTTTTTCCGCTCCTTCCGGTCCGAAAATAAATACCCGCGGATGTTCCAAATATTTGTCCACAATACTGATAGCTTCAATATTCTCACTCAATCCCTTCACGCCCGGAATGAGTGAATTGATACCTCGCACAATCAACCGGACGGGTACGCCCGCTTGCGAGGCTTCATACAGTTTGTCTATCATCCGCTTGTCGGACAAGCTGTTCATTTTCATACGAATCAATGCGGGTTTGCCCTGTTTGGCCCTTTTGATTTGTTCGTTAATCAACTTAGTGATTTTTCTTCGTAAATAATGGGGCGAAACCAATAAGTGTTTGTAGTGGGGAATGCGGTAATTGATTTCAAAGAAGTCGAAAACTTTCGAGACGTCGTCCAAGATTTCCTGATCGGACGTAAACAAGGTGTAATCGGTATAGATTTTTGCCGTTTTTTCATTAAAATTTCCGGTGCTGATGAATCCGTACCGCTTGATTTCACCGTGCTCTTCCCGTTCGATCACACACACTTTGCTGTGAACTTTCATATCCGGAAATCCGAAGATCAACCGAATACCTTCCTGTTTGAACAAATTGGCGTATTTGATGTTTTGCGCTTCGTCAAAACGGGCGCGCAGTTCGATTTGAACCGTTACGTGTTTGCCGTTTTTGGCGGCATTGATTAACGAATTGGCGATTTGGGAGTTTTTAGCCAACCGGTAAATGGTTATTTTTATGCTTTTTACTTTCGGGTCTAAAGCGGCTTCACGCAGGAACTTTATAACATATTTGTAATTGTGCGACGGGGTATAAAGCAAGCGGTCTTTTTCGGCGATTTGTTTTAAAATACTTCCTCGAAGCGAAAATCCTGCGATGGGAAGCGGTTCCATCGGTTTGTAAAGCAATTCCTTCTTCCCCAAATCGGGAAAGTCCATAAAATCTCTGTGATTGTGAATTCGTCCGCCGGGTATCAGACTGTCGTATTCGTCGATACCCATTTTTTCTTTCAAAAAATGCAAGGTATCGCCGGCAATGTTATTGTCGTAAATCAAGCGTACGGGTTCGCCTTTTTGACGCTGTCGTAAGTAAAACGATACCTTTTCCATGATGTTTTTGGTATGGTCGGTATCTTCGTCGAATTGTGCGTCCCTACTGATTTTTATGATGTGCGCTTCGATGTCGTCATATTCGAAAAGGTTGAAAATTTCGTCCAAATTATACCGGATAACGTCTTCCAAAAGCATGATGTAGTGCGTGTCGTCTTCTTTGGGCAAAACCACAAACCTTCCCAATTCTTCCGATGGAATTTCCACCAAGGCGTAGATATTATCGGCGCCGGCTTTGGACATTTTTACGGCCAGATATACCGAACTGTCTTTGATAATGGGAAATTCGGGCAAATCGTTTAAAATAATAGTAAACAAACGCGGACTGACTTTTTCCAGAAAAAACTTCCGGACAAACCGGCCTTGAATTTCGTTCAAAGCTTTTTCGTTGATAATATGGATACCGTGATGCTTCAGTTCGTCGATGATGCCGCGGCGAACCCTTCGCATTTTCTCCTGTTGGGCGATGGCTATCTCGTTGATTTGCTTGAGCAAGCGCTTGGCTTCGCGGATTTGATGACGCGACCGTCCGGGAATACGTCCTTGACTCACCCGTTGAATTTTGGCGTAACGGACCTTGAAAAATTCATCCATGTTGTTAGAAAAAATACCCACAAAACGCAATCGTTCCAGTAGCGGAACTTTTGTGTCGGATGCTTCTTGCAATACGCGTTCGTTGAACGAAAGCCAACTGATATCCCGGTTAATGTATTTCTTCCGATTCATCCGAAATATTTTCGATGAAAATACGAAGATTTTTTGTTTTGCCCGGTTTCATTTGTTTTTTGTGGACTTTACTGTCCGTCCCGAACCATTGTCCGGCTTGGTCACTCAAATTTTTTTCGTTTATTTTTGTGAAAAATGATTGTATGAGCGCATCGGATATTTTATTGATTATCGTGCTGTATTTTGTTGTGTTGATTCTTATTTCGCGCATCACCGGCAAAGAAGATTCCAACGAAGTTTTTTTTCGTGCCAAACGTCAAGCCCCTTGGTATTTGGTGGCATTCGGTATGATAGGAGCATCGCTTTCGGGCATCACGTTTATCTCCGTGCCCGGATGGGTGCAAGCCAAGCAGTTTTCTTACTTGCAGATGGTGTTGGGTTTTTTTGTAGGTTATTTGATCATAGCCCACGTGTTGTTGCCCGTATATTACCGGATGAATCTCACTTCCATTTACACTTATTTGGGCGAACGTTTCGGCGGTTTTACGCACAAAGTGGGGGCCGTATTGTTTTTGATTGCCCGCATTGCCGGTGCTTCGCTACGTTTGTTTTTGGTGGCGGGCGTGTTGCAACTGCTTATTTTCGACGAATTCGACGTGCCTTTTTGGGTAACCGTAAGTGTGACCATCGCTTTGATTTGGGTCTATACGGCCAAAGGCGGCATCAAGACCATCATTATCACCGATACGCTTCAAACGGCTTTTATGCTGATAGCTTTGGTCATTTCGATGGTTTTAATCGGCCGGCAAATGGACATGGGATTAATCGATACGGTACATTTGGTCAAAAACAGCGATTATTCCAAAATATTTTTCTTCGAGGATTATAACGACCCGCGTTACTTCTGGAAGCAATTTTTGGCCGGCGTTTTTATTGCCGTAGCCATGACCGGCCTGGACCAAGGGATGATGCAGAAAAACCTGACGGTAAAAACCTTGAAAGACTCCCAAAAAAACATGTTTTGGTTGTCCGTTTCCTTAATCGTCGTAAACGTGCTATTTCTTTCGTTAGGCGTGTTATTATTGGCCTTTGCCGCTTTCAAAGGATGGGATATTCAGGCCATGGGCATCGAGGGTGACAAGTTGTTCCCTTATGTAGCCGTAAAAGACGGTTTGGAATTTGCTGCGGCCTTGTTTTTTGTGCTGGGATTGATTGCCGCAGCCTATTCAAGCGCCGACTCGTCCATGACCGCCATCACCACATCCGTATCCATCGACCTGTTGGAGATTGAAAAACGCTTTCCGCCCGAAAAACAAAAACACATAAGAAAATTAGTGCATATAGCCATTTCCGTATTGTTTATTTTCATCCTCGTTCTTTACGATATGCTGATTACGGATAAAAGCATCATTAACTCCATTTTTAAATTCGCCGGCTATACATACGGGCCTTTGCTGGGCTTGTTTGCTTTCGGTTTGTTTACGAAAAGACAGGTGCGCACCCGGTTGATTCCTTTGATTGTCATCGTATCGCCGTTTTTGACCTATTTCATATCCACCTTTCCCGACCGGTTGGGGTGGAAATACGAATTCAGTTTCGAATTGCTTTTGGTAAATGCCGGACTTACTTTTATCTTATTGTGGTTATCGGGTGTT
>JAMONI010000053.1 GCA_027065935.1 Flavobacteriales bacterium
ATGTAATTGTGACCGTCGGAAACGGGACCTTTGACGGCCACGAAAATAGCCCCTTCGGTAACTTGCCGCGAGTCGTCGGTGACCGCCGAAACGCTTGATGGCCATTTTCCCGTAAGTTCGCCTCCGAGCAAGTCCGTAATATGTGTATCGAGTTTTTTCATTCGGCTTTTACTATCAGTTTTTTTGGCGTGATGCCGTACACTTGTTCGGCCACTTCCTGAAACACTTTACCCGCCACCACGTTGCCGTAATATCCAACGGATTTGTCGGGCTTGTGAATAACCACAATCATGGAATACTTCGGATTTTCATAAGGGAAAAATCCTGCAAACGATGCGATATATTGTATGTTGTCGGTCCAGTAATCGGTTTGGGTGGTTCCGGTTTTTCCGGCTATGGCGACGTAAGGAGAATTGATATTGGAGGCCGTTCCTTCGGTGACCACTTTTCGCATCATGGTTTTTATTTTTTTTATGTTTTCTTCGGATGCCATCGACGCGTTCAGCACTTCGGGCCCGAAGGATTTTACGGTTTGGTTTTTTCGCCGGATTTCTTTGACGAAATAAGGTTTGACCACTTTTCCGTTATTGGCGATTCCGTTATAAAATGTAAGGATGTGTAAAGGTGTCATTTCCACGCCGTATCCGAAACTCATCATACCCAGTTTGTAAGCTTTCCAAGTATCCGTGCCCGGGACGGGAATCTTAGGCGGAGAAGCGCCTTTGATTTTTAGGTCCAACTTTTCGGCAAGTCCGAAGCCCGTGATCAGGCGGTCGGTAAATTCGGAAGGATTGTTTTTGTAGAATTGGTCCGTAAGTTGAACGGTAACGATATTGGAACTTTGAGCAAAAGCTTCGGTGAGGTTGAGTTTTTTGTATTGAAACGTATGTGCATCGGATATATAACGGTCATAATATTTCCATCGCGACGAGTGCAATTCCACCGTATGGGAGGTATCGACTTTTCCGTCTTCGAGCAGTGCAAGGAAAGTAAAGGTTTTGAAGAGCGAACCGGGTTCGTAGTTTTCGTTAATGGCGTAATTAAGGTATTCTTTATATTGTCCGCTCCGCGTTCTTTTGAGGTTGACGATGGCTTTGACGGCGCCGGTTTGTACTTCCATCAGGACGAGAATGCCGTGGTCGGCTTTGAATTTTTCCAATTGTTTGCGCAAGGTTTGGTGTGCGATATCTTGCATTTGCATGTTGACGGTAGTCACCAGGTCGAGTCCGTTTTCGGGTTCTTTTTCGTTGAAATCGTTGATGGGTTTCCATGCTTTGGCGTTGATTTTTTGCTTGAGTCTTTCGCCGTCGGTGCCGCGTAGGACTTTGTCGTAGGCGCCTTCAATGCCGTATTTGGAATGCGGGGTGGATGCGCCGATGGTTCTTTTGAGCATATTGCCGAAGGGATATTGGCGTTGGGGTTTGACTTCGTAAATCAAACCGCCTTTAAAACGGCCGCGTTTGAAGAGCGGTAGTTTTTTTATTTTTTCAAAATCTCTGAACGACACGTTTTTGGCAATAAAGACGTAACGTCGTTTGTTTTTGCGCGCCCGGGTTAATTTGTCTTTCCAATACGTATAATCTCCACCCAAAATCCGGGAAAGCCCCGAAGCCAATCCGTTTAAATTTTTGTAGTAATCCCGGTCGGAACGTATCACCATGGGGTCGAAATGGACGGTGTATAGCGGTACGGTAACCGCCAGAATCCGGTTGTCTTCACTGTAAATATTGCCTCGTGCGGCTTTGACTTTAAAGGTTTTTACGGTAAACTTGCCGGCCAATTTCCGGTATTCGTTACCTTCCCAAAAAACGGTTGCCGCCAGTTTATAGACGATACCCCCGGCAACGAACAAACTGCCGATAATGAGCATCCAACTGCGGTTGTTGACCGTTCTGTTCAAATCTTTCATTCTTCTTTGACGATTTTTACGGGCGGGCGCTTGGGGATGACAAATCCCCTGCTTTTGATTTCGTTATACACGTTCGAGCGTAATTGTTTTTTCATCAACAAACTTTTCAAACCCACGTATTCCGATTGCAAACGCCGGTTCTCTGCGTTGAGGTAGGCCAAATATTTGGCTTTACCTTCGGCATTATGGCTCAATCCGATGCTAAGAAGCATCCAAAGCAAAATCCCTATCAGTATCAACCAATTACGTGTGGCGTTCTCGCCGCGAAACATCTTCAGGCGCAGTATGTCTTTGAGTTCCATAGCGCTTATATATTCTCGGGATTTCGTTCGGCTACTCTCAATTTGGCACTCCGCGCGCGCGGATTTTTTGCAATTTCTTCCGTCGAAGGTGAAATGAACTTTCCAATTTTCTTAAAGGGCGTGTAAAAGTTACCGTATAAATCTTTTTCGATTTTACCTTCAAAATTCCCCGATTGGATAAATCTTTTAACCAAACGGTCTTCCAACGAATGATAGGTGATTACGGCCAACCGGCCACCGGGTTTTATCAACGCTGCGGCTTGTTCTAACATTCTTTTCAAACTTTCCAACTCGCTGTTGACTTCGATGCGCAACGCTTGAAATATTTTGGCCAAAAATTTTTGTTGGGTCTTTCCGGGGATATGCGGGCGAACGGCTTCAATCAAATCGAAGGTGGTTTGAACGGGTTTTTGATCGCGGTAGCGAACAATGCTTTTGGCAATTTTACGTGCATTTTTTAAATCGCCGTATTGCCGGAGGATTTCGGACAATTTTTCTTCTCCGTATTTGTTTACGATATCTTCGGCCGTTAGCTCGGTGTTACGGTCCATTCGCATGTCCAACCGGGCGTTTAGCCGTGTACTGAAACCTCGCGCCCCGGTATCGATTTGGTGTGACGAAATACCCAAATCGGCCAGTAAGCCGTCGATTTGTTTGATGCCGTAAAATCGCAATTGGTTTTTTAAAAAACGATAGTCGGAGGCGATAAAGGTAAAACGCGGGTCGTCGATTAGGTTGGCTTGTGCATCGGAATCTTTGTCGAAAGCGAATAATTTTCCGTTTTCACCCAAACGCCTTAGTATTTCGCGGCTATGACCGCCGCCGCCGAAGGTGGCGTCCACGTATGTTCCGTCCGGGCGGATACGAAGGGCGTCCACACCTTCCCGGAGCAATACGGGAATATGATATGTCGATTTACTCCCGGTCATCTCTATCGGGTTCTTGTCCGTCCAACAGTTCTTCCATCAAGCCGGGGAAGCTTTCACGGTTTTCTTCCCAGAATTGTTCATATCGGTCTTTGTCCCAAATTTGGAGGATGTTGCCTTCGGAGGCAATGACCACTTCCTTTTTCAACCCCATGATTTTTATCAAATCCTTGGGCAGTTGCAAGCGTCCGTTACTATCGAGGTAAACCAATCTTGCACCGGCGTTCATCAAGGAAATCAATTTGACTTTCTTCCGGGAAGTTTTGTTGATTTGGAGCAGTTGCTTAATCCATTTTTCCCATTCTTCCCGCGGATGCAATTCCAAGTTTTCAAAAAACGTCGCCCGGCGCAACACGAATCCCCGATGTTCCATATCTTTGAGCTGTTCGCGCAGTCCTTTGGGGAGCATCACGCGACCGTGCCCGTCGAGTTTGGCATAATATGTTCCGATTAAAATTTTCATAAAGTATCACCACGCCGGTTGCAACGTCCAAAGATATGAATTTCTACCATTTTTTACCATTTTTTACCATAAAATTGTTGAAAACTTTTCTCAATGCTGTAATTCGCTGATATTCAGCGCCATGTAAAGAAAAAAAGTTGGTGTTTTCCAAAGAAGATTTTTACCGGGAAAGAAGAAAAGGGGGTTAGAGTTTGTTATTTTTTTGTTAATCCGCCCGAAAAGTCGAAGGAAAACTTGATTAG
>JAMONI010000054.1 GCA_027065935.1 Flavobacteriales bacterium
CCCATATTGTGATCGCAGCAGGATTCTCCCTTGTGATCGCGGCAGGACTCTCCCGTAGGGATCCTGCGGAGAACCTGCGACCGTCTGCTTAGAAGGCAGATGCACTATCCGGCTGAGCTACGCGACCTTAAAAAACTAATCAAACCTTTCAATGATCGTGTTATACCGCCCATATTGTGATCGCGACAGGATTCTCCCTTGTGATCGCAGCAGGATTCTCCCGTAGGGATCCTGCGGAGAACCTGCGACCCTCCGCTTAGAAGGCAGATGCGCTATCCGGCTGAGCTACACGACCGGTTAGTTTCAAATCCGTTTGTTTCGCTCCCGCTTGCAAAAGGTCGGGGTAGCAGGATTCGAACCTGCGACTTCCTGCTCCCAAAGCAGGCGCGCTAACCGGGCTGCGCTATACCCCGATGTCAAAGAACTCAATCATCGCCGGTTATGCGAAAGGAACACAATTGGCGGAGAGACAGGGATTCGAACCCTGGACACGCTTTCGCGTGCACGGATTAGCAATCCGCTCCGTTACCACTCCGGCACCTCTCCGTTTTGCGTCTGCAAATTTATTATTTTTCTTTGTTTTTTTCAAACTCGCTTCCGGGATATGCCACACGGGGATGATAAATGCTTCGGAGTTTGTTTTTCAAGACTTTTTTGGCCAAGTTTATTTCCTTCAGTGTGATGTTGGCATTATTAAAGAGTCCCAAATACAATTTTCTATCGATTACCTTATCGACCAATTCGTTGAGTTCTTCTTTGGTAGGATTGTTCAGGCTTTTGCTTGCCGCTTCCACCGAATCGGCCATCATAACGATTGCCGTTTCCTTAGAAAAAGGATTGGGGCCGGGATAGGTAAAGGCTTCCACTTTGGCACCGGGGTCGGATTGTTTGGCTTTGTCATAAAAATACTGGACGATATCCGTGCCGTGGTGAGTGCGGATGAAATCGATTACTTTTTCGGGCAAACCGTTACGACGTGCCGTTTCAATGCCGTCTATGACGTGTTTTATGATGATTTTGGCACTTTCTTCCGGGGCCAAGTCGTCGTGCGGATTAAAACTTCCCGATTGGTTTTCGGTAAAATATTTAGGGTTTTTCATTTTGCCCAAATCGTGATATAGAGCGCCCACTCGAACCAGTAACGAGTTGGCGTTGAGTTCATTGGCTACGGATTCGGCCAAGTTGGCCACTTGTAAGGAATGATGGAAAGTGCCGGGAGCTTTATCGGCGAGTTTTTTTAGAAGTTTGTTGTTGGTATTTAATAACTCAAGCAATGAGACGTCCGAAACTTGTCCGAAAATTTTTTCATAAATCAATATCAGTTCGTGAATCAATGCTACGGCCAGAAATCCGTTGATTACAAACAACAACAAGTTTTCGGCTTTAATTTCGTCCCACGTGCCTTTCACCGTCAGCTCGTAAGCTATATACATGAAAATATAAACCCATACGGCTTTTCCGGCCGATAAAAACATTTTGGAACGCCGAGTAAGGTCTTCGGTTGAAATCACTGCTATCCACGAAGCCGAAAGTTGAAGCAAAATGAATGCAAAAGGATCGGGCATACCGAAGGAAGCGATGAGTACCACTACGATGGACGAGGCCAATGCGATGCGCCAATTGAAGAAGTTTTTCAGAATAAAAGGAACCACGATAATCGGCACCACGTATAAGTAAGCGGACAAATAAGAAACCGTTAGAAAAAACGATATGACCATCAATACGATATTGGAAAAAATCAACGTGAGTGCCGAACTGTTGCCGAATACTTTCGGTTCGTACTCTTTGAGATAAAACATTAAAAAAAGCAACAAAAACAAAGACGCCAAAAAGAATCCGAAACGTTTGACCTTAACGAGTTGCGTGTCCACATAATAAGTCTGCTTTAGAGCATTGAGTACTTCATAGGCCTCCTGATCGACGATTTGTCCTTTGGAGATGAGAAGTTCGCCCCTGTACACGAATTTTTTGTGCGGATTGAAGTTCTTTAAGCGCTCTTCCAATAACTTGTCAGAAAAATGTCGGTCCAATACATAATCCGGTTTCAGGTATTTAAAAAAAACGGCTTGAACTTCCTTCCGTTTTTCGGGGAAAAAACGCGAAGCCGACTTATCGATATATGTTTTAAGGGAGGCGTAATTAAAAGGAATTTTTTCCAAAACGCGCAACTGATTGCCTTCCCTTAGGTAATATTTGCCGTATATCAAGCTATCGTTCAAATGGGCGAATCCGCGTTGATAAACGGTATCGGTAATCCGTCCGGCTATTTGTAATTTTTCCGTCAAAAGTGAATCGCCTTCATAAAGCTTCATTACGGAATTTTTAATCCGTTGTCTTATCACTTCAACATCTACGGATTGCTTGGTTAATACTTCGGGAACGGACCGTTTTATTGAATCCAACCTTTCGGCCACTTCTTCATCGGGGAAACTTACCACAAAATCATAAGGAGCGTATAAATCCGGATAAATCCACGGTTTGTTTATCTCGAAGTTATAATGAAAGGTTTTGTGTCCGGGATAAAATTTTATTAAAATAAACAGAGAAACACCCAGAAGGACCAACCGGAATATATCGGGGCCGTAACCGGAAAGTTTTTTTAAGCTTCGAAGCATACCGATAACTTATTGTTGGCAGTTAACTCAACAAATATAGTTAAAATGCCTGTCAATGCTTCTTTCGGACGGCAAATAAAATAAAACTTCCGAAAACAACTGCCGTTACGCCCAACACCGGTACGGTGATTTGCCCGTGGTCCGAAAAAAGATTCACCACTTGACGAAACTTGTTATAACCCGCCACCCAATAGGCTAATGCTATAAAAACAAATAAGGTTCCGATAAATTTGAATATGCGCGGAAATACCGAATAACGAGCCGAAAAATACAATAACACACCGACAACAAAGCGCACCCCTACGGCAGAAAAGTACATCCAAAATTCGTCCGAATGATTCTTAAGGTAAAAAATTACCCGTCCGGGATTCCACAAGAGTATTAATCCCGAAACGATAACAAAAACGCCGAAAAATCGCACACAAGTTTTCATATTTTCACTTTACACACCGGCCAAGGTATGGCAATTACAATAAATCTTACTACCTTTGTTATAAATTTACGAAACGGATGTTTAAAAACAAAACCCTATTAGCGGTCTTATCCGTCATCGTGTTATTTGCCTTTTTGATTTTTACCACGGCGATTAACTTTTACAACACGGCCGTGAAATATGAAGAACAGGTATCCGGCCAATGGGCCAACGTGCAAAGCGCCTACCAACGCCGTGCCGACCTGATTCCCAATTTGGTGGAAACCGTCAAGGGATATGCGGCCCACGAGAAAGAAACCCTGGAAGCGGTCATTAAAGCCCGCGCCGAAGCCACTCAAGTAAAAATCGACCCCGCCAACATCACACCCGAACAGCTCCAACAATTTCAAAAAGTTCAAAGCGGACTGGCCGGCGTGCTGAAAAGTTTATTGGTCACCGTGGAACGCTATCCCGACCTGAAAGCGGACAAACATTTCCTGGAATTGCAAAGTCAATTGGAAGGTACGGAAAACCGTATTAAAGTGGAACGGGACCGGTATAACAAAGCAGTCAAGGAATACAATCAGTTTATAAGAAAATTTCCTAATAATTTTTATGCGGGCATCTTCGGATTCGATAAAAAACCTTATTTCCAAGGTGAAGCAGGCGCCGAAAAGGCGCCCGAAGTAAAATTCTGACGAGAAAATGATGAGATTTACCGGTTCGGTTCTGGCCAAGTTATATGTACTTTTCGTTTTTGTTTTTCTCGTTATCCGGTTGATTTTCATAATCTACAATGCCGGCGTTTT
>JAMONI010000055.1 GCA_027065935.1 Flavobacteriales bacterium
GGCTTTGTCTTGTTGTCCGAGTTGGTAATACAAATCGATTCCGTCCCATACCGTGTAGTAATATCCGTATTTTTCGAGGGGTAATTTTTCAAAAGTCAGGTCCAGGACTTCCACGGCTTTGTCATTTTGTTTTTCGTTCATCAGTTCACGTGCGAGGCGGAACAGGTTCATCCGGTAAATAATTACGTTTCTTCTCGACTCGGGGTCGAAATAAATATCGGCGTCGGTATTTTTCCAGTCGAATTTTTTCAGATTGTTGTAGAAGGTTTCGGTATCGATTCTGCCCAGTTCGGCACCTTTGGAAGGGGTTTTGATAGGCACCAGTTTGTAGGCCATTCCGTCCAATTGCAAATAATCCTTGAGCCAAGTATAGTCACTGTCTTTGAAGCTTCCTCCGGAGAAGTAGATGGGTCGTTTCCAATCGAAATTGCTTAGGATATCGAGCATAGCCAATTGGGCCTTATAAATATCGTCGCCTTTGGTGTCGATGATGATTTCGTCCGCGATTTTGGCGCTGTCTTTGGCGGGAACGATACCGTATTTCAAGACGTTTTCTTTATTGACGGGCAGTCGGATGTATCGTGTGGGATACAAATACACTTTTTGATTGTTATCGGGATTGACAAAATAAGATCCGAGCCTTCCCCGCGTCAATTCTTTTTCGCTCAACACCAATTTCATAAAATCTTTGATATCCAAAGTGTCTTCGATGAGGGGTTGATAAATCAAAATTTCACGCGTACCGTACACATACTTGTTATGGGGCATGGTGATAGGGGCGCCTTCGGCTTCGTAGGTTTTTTTCTTCATTTGGTCGATATACCAATCGGTATTGAACAATGAGGTGTTGATAATTTTGACATCGGTTCTGAAGCCTTCGATTTCCTGGGCGTACCAAAGCGGAAAAGTATCGTTATCGCCGATGGTATAGAGGATTCCGTTTTTTTGTACGCTTTCGAGGTAGGCTTTGGCAATGTTAAGCGCCGTATATTTCCGGCTTCTATCGTGGTCGAACCAGTTTTCTTTGGCCAATAATCCCGGTACGGTTATCAAACTTATCAATCCCGTGGATAATGCCGCGGGCAGGGATGGTATTTTGTCTTTCAGATAATCGAATAGTGCGTACACGCCCATTCCTATCCAGATGGCAAACGTATAGAAGGATACGACAACGGCATAGTCACGCTCGCGGGGTTCGAAGGGTTTGACGTTGGTATAGAACAGGACGGCGATTCCGGTAAATATGAAAAGCATCAACACGGCATAGAAACGGTTCCGGTCTTTTTTGTAATGAAACATCAAGCCGAGCAATCCCAAGAGCAAGGGCAGGAAATAATACGTGTTTCGCGCCGGATTGTTTTTCATCTCCGAGGGTAAGTTGTCTTGAGGGCCGTTAACGATTTTATCGACAAAGGGAATTCCGCTGAGCCAATTGCCGTGGTTATCCAAGCGTCCTTGAATGTCGTCTTGCCGCCCTACCCAGTTCCAAAGGAAATACCGCCAATACATGTATCCGAGTTGGTATTTCCAAAAGAACGCCAGATTTTCGGCCAAGGTGGGTTTTTTCTTACTTCCCTGACGCCGTCCCATGATTCTTTCATAATTACGGGCGCTTGCCGGATCCCACATTCGGGGCAAGAGTCCTTTGTGTTTGCGGGTAAGATTTTGCTTTGCTTTTTTATAATTGTTTACGATAACATATTTACCCGCAACCGTATCCTGCTCGTACTTGGGTTTATCGTCCACATAAGGTTTTTCCTTGTCGAGTCCTACGTAATAAGCGGTGTAATACGGTCCGTAGAACAGATAGGTTTCGCCGTATTGTTCGCGGTTGTAGTAGGCCAAGAGTTCGCGCGCACTGGCGGGATTGTTTTCATTGATGGGTGTGCCGGCATTGGCCCGAATGGGCAACATAACCCACGAGGAAAATCCTATCAACAAAAAAAGGAAAATGAGCGTTACTTTTTCCAATAAAGGACGTTTTTCTTCACGTGATTTCTTCAATAATTTGTAAAACACAAAAGCCAAAATCAATCCGGCGATAAAGGTTCCCGAATGGAACGGCAGTCCGACTTGATTGACAAAAAAGATTTCCAAAGCCGAAAAATATTTCATCACGGAAGGCACCAACACTTTGAAAATCACGACCAAAATCAAAACCACCGCTATATTGGCCGCAACAAATTGCTTGATCGTGGGGCGGGGATATTTTTTGAAAAAATACAACATCCCGATGGCCGGAACGGTAAGCAATGCCAAAAAATGCACACCGAAGGACAAGCCCAAGATAAACGCAATCAAAACCAACCATTTGTCGGCCCGGGGTTTTTCAAAATTTTTGGTCCATTGAATTCCCAGCCAAAACATTAAGGCCGACAAAAAAGTGGCGGGCGCATATACTTCGGCTTCCACGGCCGAAAACCAAAACGTATCGGAAAAAGTCAAGGCCAAAGCGCCTACCAAACCGCTGAAAAACAATGCTACGGATTCAGCCGAATCATACTTGTTTTCTTTCCGGCCGTAAGTTAGCAATTCCACAATAGTCAGATACAATAACATTACGGCCAATGCACTCGTCAGGCTCGAGAGCAAGTTGATAAAGTACGCCACTTTACCGGCCGAAGGAGCCAAACCGGCTATCACGGCACCCAACATTTGATAGAGCGGTGCGCCGGGCGGGTGTCCTACTTGCAATTTGGCCGACGTGGCTATATATTCGCCCGCATCCCAAAAACTTACGGTAGGTTCGGCCGTTAAAGCGTATGTAACAAAGGCAACCAGAAAAGAGATAATGGCGCCGGTGTTTTTCACAAATCCAATGTCGCGGAGTTTTTCAGGTCGTATCATAAACTTTATAAATTCTTAAGTCTTACAAATTTACACTAAAGTTTTGGAAAGTTCATAAAGTTAGTAAAACAAGGCGAACGCCTTGATGCAATGATGAAATATGATGCGAAAAGTCAATCGAGGGGCTATCATGTTGTTTTTTAATCACATAGCACTTGTAAATTGTTGCCGGCGGATTTTTTGTATGGAAAACGGGGCGGTAAATCGTATTTTTTTCGATATATTTAATGCCAAATACAAATTTATTATGGAAACACGGCCAAAGAATTCGTTTTTTGATCAGGAAGTTTTGGGGCATCCCGTCGGATTATTCGTTTTGTTTTTCACCGAAATGTGGGAACGTTTTTCGTATTACGGGATGCGCGCCATTCTCATATTATTTTTGATTTCCGAACTGTCCGAAGGGGGATGGGGTTGGGATGAAAAACGGGCTTACGCCCTGTACGGATGGTATGTGATGCTGGTGTATTTTTTGCCTATGCTTGGCGGATGGTTAGCCGACAATAAATGGGGTCACGTTAAGACGGTGTTGATCGGTGCATCGATTATCACCGCCGGTCATGCTGCTTTGGCGTTGTCGGATTTGGATTTGGGCGTTAATTTACAGTTTATTTTTTATGTGGGATTATTGTTGATTGTATTGGGAACGGGCTTGTTTAAACCCAACATGTCGAGTATTGTCGGTAAAATGTATCCGCCCCACAGTCCGAAAAAAGACGGTGCGTACACGATTTTTTATATGGGGGTGAATGCCGGAGCATTTATCGGAACGCTTTTGGTGGGTTGGGTAGGTGAAACCCACGGGTGGCCCTACGGCTTCGGTTTGGCGGGCATCTTTATGTTGTTCGGCTTGTTGCAATTTTATTTCGCCCGGGATGTTTTCGGCGAAGCAGCCAACCGTCCGCAACCCAAAAAAGCGGATTTGCCTCCGGAAGAGTTAAAAAAAATCGTTCCTTTTACG
>JAMONI010000056.1 GCA_027065935.1 Flavobacteriales bacterium
CTTGCGTTCGGAATGACATACGCGTCCCGAAGGCAATAAAAGACTAAAACAACGACCAATGTCAAGCTCCCATAGGTCGATACGACTCCTATGGAGGATCTCGATACGAGTCATATTGACCTGCGGACGAAGGAGGTCCCGATAGCTATCGGGACGACGAGGAATCTCACCTTACGCATTGGATTTTTCAAGTCCACTCCGCCTTTAAAATCCTTCGGATTTTATGTCCGGTTTTTTTAGAAAAAAACGAACCGGAAAAATCGCGCTTCGACCCGTGACGCCGGACGTTTCCAAATGATGCTAACATTCGCTTCGCTCATAAGAATCATTCTTGACGAAACACTTTCTCACAGGTATATATCCCTGAAATAATTGCATTTTTTATCCGAAAAAAGACAAATAAATAAACACCAAATAAAGCACCACGAACAAGGCCGCTTTCCACCAATTGATTATGTGTTTCGGTCGTATAAGCGCCAGGGGAACTATGATAAAAGAAATAATAAACATCCAAATCACATCCGTGTCGAGTAATTTGTCCTCAAAGCCCGAAACGGGTTTAATCATCGCAGTAATACCCAGCACGGAACCGATATTGAAAATGTTGGACCCCAGCAAATTTCCCAAAGACAAATCTTTTTCTTTGCGGTAAGCCGAAATCAACGAAGCGGCCAGTTCGGGCACACTGGTTCCCAGTGCGATCAAGCTTACGCCAATAATCCTTTCACTTACCCGAAGCATACGGGCGATACCCACCGAACCGTTGACCAACAGTTCCGAACCGCCCCAAAGGGCCAAACCGCCTATAGCCAACCAAATCATAACCTTGGCGGGATGCGTATTAAGCAAGACTTCGTCGAAATCGTCTTCGAGAACATCTCCCGTTTTATATGACTTACGGATGATAAACACCACGAAAACAACCAAGAACAAGAAAAGAAGAAAACCTTCAAGTGACGTTAGCGTTCGCCCGGTGTAAAGAAAGACAATCAGCAAAGCACTGATCAATATCATAGCCGGCCAATTGTAGCGGTAAGTAAATTTTTTTACGTAAATAGGCATCAGCAATGCCGTCAGTCCCAGTACCAAAGCAATATTGGCGATATTGGACCCCACGACGTTGCTCAATGCAATATCGGGATGGCCTTTTAGTCCTGCGGTCAGGCTTACCAAGAGTTCGGGCAGAGAAGTGGCAAACGACACCACGGTCATTCCGATTACGATTCGGGAAAGTCTGAGCTTGAGCGAAAGAGATACCGAAGCTTTGACCAAAAACTCTCCGCCCGCAACAAGCAAAATCAATCCGCCCAATACATAAAAAAAGTGTTCCATAACCCGAATTTATCCTTTATATCAATTGATTTTTAAGATTTTTTTATACCGTCCGCTTTCTAATATTTCCATTGCCTTCCTTACCGTTTTATCATCTTGAAGCAAATAATTTTCGTATGCTCTAATGCCGTCGTAACGTAGTATCAGGTCTTTTTTGATAAGTTTGAGCAGGCTTTTTCTTGCTTCTTTGTTTTTTTGTAAAAATTCGAAATCTTTTTTGTCCAAAGCTTCATTAAGCGCTTTCAACTGTTGAACAAGTTCTTTGGCACCCGTATCTTTTTCGGCCTTATCGAGGGCCTTTTCCAAATAGGTTTCCGCCGAACTTTTCGGATCGATTCGGTTTTCTTTCAGGTATTGCAAAAACGATTTCAACAGGCTCTGATCGTTCGATCCGGTTATTTGTAAAACGGGATGTTCATAAAAATACCGGGTATTGAAATCAAAAATATGGTCTTTTTTCTTCAGGTAAGCAATTAAAGAAGGTAAGCTGTCGCGCTCAACCGGAATGTCGGGGGCGATTCCGCCGTGTTCGTAAACCTTACGTTTGTTTCGGGTATAAAATACTTTTGATTTATCCTGTTTGTAATGCGTGGCCTTGCCTTTTTTGTCCCGGTGCCAGTAATCGATTTTTTGAATTTGCCTGCCGGACGGGATGTAATATTTGGAAATCGTAATTTTGATATGCGTGCCGTATTTTAAAGGGAAGAAACGTTGCACCAGTCCCTTACCGAAGCTTGTATCGCCTACGATGACAGCACGGTCGTAGTCTTGCAAGGTACCCGAGACTATTTCGGAAGCGGAAGCACTGCGTTTGTCGATTAACACCGCCAAGGGAATTTCTTCGTCCACCGGATTAATTTGGGTTTTATAAGTTTTGTTAAACTTTTCAAATCTACCTTGCGTATAGGTTACCAAACTTCCTTTGGGGATGAAAAGACTTGCAACTTTGACGGCTTGATTGAGCAACCCTCCCGGATTTCCTCGCAGGTCCAGGATAATATAACGGGCGCCTTCATTTTTTAAATCCACTAGAGCATTCAAGACTTCGGTATAAGCTTTTGACGTGAACCTCGACAGTTTGATGTAGCCCGTTTTTTCGTTGAGCATTTTATACACGGGGACGGCCTTCCGTTCGATGATAGCACGCTGCAAGGTGAAGGATTTTTCTTGACCGCCTCGTTTTACTTTCAATTTTACGGTTGTACCGGGCCTACCCTTCAGCAGGTTGCGTTTGGCTTTGTACGACAGGCTGTCGAGTTTTTTACCGTCCACTTCCACAATCAAGTCACCGATGAGCAGTCCGGCTTGTGCTGCGGGCGATTCGGGATACACATTCCGTACGGAAAGGCCTTGCTCCTTGTCTTTGACGGCAACGCCTATTCCCGAAACTTTTCCCGAACGTTGCAACCTTTGTTCAAACATTTGTTGTTCGTCGTAAAATTTGGTATAACGATCGGTTCGCGAAAGCATTCCTTTCACGGCTTCGTTGGTTAAAATTTCCACATTGGGTTCTTCAATGTAATTATCGAGCAGTTGTTCGGTAACCGACGAAATAATTTCGATTTGTTTGCCCCACTCGAAATAATCGGTTTGTTGGGCCGAAAGGTTCATGAATATTATTCCGGCCGATAAGACGAACCATATTTTTTTCATACGTAAAATCATGTTTTGACAAATTTAACCGATACGATACAATCCGTTGATTTCTGGATTTAATCTCAAGAGAATTGGATTTATTTATTATGTTCCATAATGTAAGCAAGCATTTTACGGTACAGGTGCAAACGTCTCATCCCCCCCACCCCGTGCTTATCCACCGGGTAAAGGTAAAAATCCATTTGGACTTTTTTCTCGATGGCTTTTTGATGTAGTGCGATATTGTGTTGCGGCACTACCACATCGTCCATATAGCCGTGTACGGTGAGCAATTTGCCTTGTAAATTTTCGATTTTGTTCAAAATCGAGGTGGTTCGAAAACCTTCGGGATTGGTTTGCGGGGTATCCATATACCGTTCGCCGTACATCACTTCGTACCATTTCCAATCGGTAACGGGTCCTCCGGCCACTCCCACTTTGAACACATCGGGGTATTCGGTCATCAAAGTAAGCGTCATATATCCTCCGAAGGACCAACCGTGTACGGCTATTCTTTCGGAATCCACATAGGGCAAAGTGCGCAAGTAAGCGATACCGTACATTTGATCTTTGGCTTCCACCTGACCCAGCTTGCGATGGATGACGCTTTCAAAGGCAAATCCCCGGTTTTTCGAGCCGTGATTATCCAAAGTGAACACGATATACCCTTGCTCGGCCAACCAATACATCCAAAGCGATGCACCGCCCATCCAAGAATCGGTAACCAATTGCACGTGCGGACCGCCGTACACGTACACCAACACGGGATATTTTTTAGAAGGGTTGAAATCGGACGGTTTGATGATGCGTCCGTAAAGCACATCGGTAAAACTTCCT
>JAMONI010000057.1 GCA_027065935.1 Flavobacteriales bacterium
TCATCAATAGCATTATACAGGGTATCATAATGTTCGTAAGCGGCTTCAATTACAATTTCTCTTTTTCCCGAATTATACATATTGGTAATTGTCTTTTTGTTTAAGCCTGAATTTATTGCTATTTCATCGGGGGATAAATCCAAATTCAACATTTCTTTTTTATACCAATCCACATCAATGTTTCGGTTGTTCAATTTAGCTTCCGCCACGCTCTTGAAAAAATCAATGGCAAACTGTAAAAATTCGGCATTGATTAAAGTTACAATCTCTATTCTGTAATCATCACCTTTTAATAATTTTTTAATGATGCGTTTAGTTACTTGCTGTGTTAACGTCATTGTATCGTTTTCTTAAATTCATCAAGAGTTAAAAATTCAGTCGGTTTGGTATGGAATATTTCGTCCGGTTTTTGTTTTAAAAACGATTTCATATATTCAAAATATTTCGGTTCTTTTTCGGTCAAGAAGAAATGTCTGCCCAACATTAATGCAGTTCGTCCGAGTGTGCCGCTACCGGCAAATGGATCAAAAACCAAGTCGTTTTTAAAAGAATAGTATTCTATTACTCTTTTGCATAGTTCGACAGGAAAAACTGCGGAATGGACTTTGTCATATTTAGGGTCAATGTTCCAAACATTAGAGGTTTCGTAGCCGTCTTTTACCTTACTTTCTTTAACTGTTTTCCAATCGTATTGCCTTATATTCCAATCGATTAGTTTATCGGTTTGTTTTCTGTAAACCATTAAATATTCGGTTCTTGCGTTTGGCTTGTAAGCAAGCGGTTTTCGATGTTGTAAAAATCCTGCATTACGATTTTTAACACTTGCTTCGGGTTTTACCCATATTATATCATCGATAAATTCCCACCCCATTTCCACTAAAAAATGATGAATATCGAAAGGAATAGGGTAGCGTTTTGATGCGTATTGCCGGCTAATTCTCGGCACAATTACTGGCGATGTATTGACGATTAAAAATCTACCTTCTTTGGTTTTGTCAAAAACAAGCCGGAATACTTCTTCTAAAAACTTCAAATAAGCCTTGTAACTCGGATAAATGGAATAATCACGCGCATTATAATAAGGTGGCGAGGTGAATGTAAGATGAAAACTTTCATCAGGAATAAGTTTTAATATGTCCCGAACATCACCTAATACCACTTTGTTTTTTAGATAATCGTAAGATTGAGGATGTTTTAGTTTGTCTTTGCTAATATATTTTTTGGCAAAATATTCTTTATTGATAACCATTTGTATCATTTCGTTTTCGTGGTCGATTAATTTTTTTAAAGCATTATCAATTTCTTCATTTCCTTTAAAAACGAGTAAGGCTCTAATGGCTTGAGTAACAACTTTCGGGTCGTAATCATTTAATAATTCAATAAGTGCGGGAATGGCTTTTTTGCTTCGCATTCTGCCGATTGAAGATACTGCTTCTCTACGAATTTCGGTAACTTCATCGTTTTTTGCTATGTCCAATAATTTGGAAATATGCTGTTCGTTTTTAACTTTTCCTAATGTTTTAACGGCGTTTAATCTTATTTTTTTATGGTTGCTTTTTAGTAAATCTACTACCCAACTATCATCGAAATCTTTGGGTAAATAACCGAGGTTTTCCAGCACAAATAAAATAATTTTTTCGTCGTTTTTATTACTTACAATTTTTTTTAAAGCTTCGTTTCCTTCCTTTTTAATCTTTATAAGATGATTTTTTGTTAGCATTATCTAATAATTTACAGGTTAGCCGAATAACTTGATATTAATCAACCTACATCACCATTCCTCCGTCCACCAACAATACTTGACCGGTAATGTAATCGCTCCAATCGGATGCCAAAAACACACATGCTTTGGCTACATCTCCGGGTGTGCCGGTGCGGCGAAGCGGAATTTGTTTTTTCCATTCTTCCAATACTTTCTCGTCCAACGCCGCCGTCATTTCGGTGGCAATAAATCCGGGCGCTATTACATTGCAACGGATATTGCGGCTTCCCAATTCCTGCGCTACGGATTTGGAAAAACCTATAATACCCGCCTTGGATGCGGCATAATTGGATTGACCGACATTACCCCGAACGCCCACCACACTGCTTATGTTGATAATGGAACCTTTGCGCTGCTTCATCATCGGACGAATAACCGCTTTGGTCATGTTGAAAACCGACTTTAAATTCACCCGTATCACATCATCGAAATCTTCTTCGCGCATGCGCATCAGCAAATTGTCTTTGGTTATGCCTGCATTGTTAATCAAAATATCCACCCCGCCGAAATCTTCCAATACCCGGTTGACCAAAGCTTGTGCCTGCTCGAAATCGGCGGCATCGGATTGATAAGCCCGCGCCATAACGCCTTTTCCCGTTAATTCTTGCTCCAAAGCCATCGCTTTTTCGGCCGAAGAACGGTAAGTAAACGCCACATTTGCACCGGCTTCGGCCATTTCCAAGGCGATACCTTTACCTATTCCTCGCGATGCTCCCGTAACGATTACCGTTTTTCCTTCCAATAGTTTCATAATTTTCCTGTTTTTTTTTTTTTGTTTTATCAAAGATAATAAGGAATTTTCGTTTTGACATTTTTCGACTACATATATCTTTTTTAAAAAAAAAATTTTGAAATAAAAAAGCGGAGAAGATGATATTGTCCGTTGGTAAGTTGAAAATGCACTCTTTTTGCCTATAAAACAATTCGAAACCTTGTTTTTCCGGTGTTGAATTTATGTTGAAAAAACATCAAAAGAAAAATTTGTATTTTAACCCGCAATCCGTTATTAAAAAAAATATTTCAACCTGTCAAGTTTCTTTTATTAAGAATTTTCAACTTTTTTCAACAAAAATAATCATATTGATAATCAGTTGCTTAGTGTATTTTTAAAAAGATTTCCACAGGGCTTTGGCATATAATTTGAATAAGGATGAAATAAAAACGAAACATGAGAAAAACAACGCTTTTATTGTTATTCTTACTTTCTTTTCAAATGTTCCGGGCTCAAGCTTGGTCGGGCCTGAGGGTAGCGTCGCAAGAAAACTTACCTTTCCGGTTGTATATTGACAATTATCCCGTCAATACCGGTTATCTCGACTTTATTTATCTGTCCGGCATTCCTTCGGGTTATCACCGGCTCGAATTTCATTTTTTGAAAGATAACCGCGAAATTACCCTTACGGACCGGATATATTTTCCGCCCGACAGCGAAGTGATTTTGGTAGCCGAAGTTACGAATCACGATGTAAATCTTTATGTAAGCGAAATCGTCCCGTTAGGATCCGGAATTTATGAAGGTAATGCTTCTTTTTCTTGGAATACCGTCACCGGAACCGCTCCGAACGGCCGGGTGCAGGTGATTGTTCATAATGAAAACAATGTGGTACATAACACACCGGCCCACGCTTACGTGCCGGGTTATACCGGAGCCATAGGTTGTGTGCCGCCCGTATCCCCCGGACGCTTTCAGCAAATGCTACGGGCTATTAAAAACAAATCCTTTTCCGACGAAAAGCTCGCCCTGGCCAAGCAAATCATTCGATTCAACGATTGTTTGACTTCGGCTCAACTGCTCGAAATACTGCGCTTGTTTTCCTTTGATGACGATAAATTGGAATTGGCCAAATTCGCTTATCATTACATTTACGATTTGGAAAATTTTTATTTGGTCAACGAAGCCTTCGATTTCGACTCTAACGTGGAAGAACTCAATCGCTATATTATGAGCCATCCCTATTGAGCTTGAATCTTTTCTTACCATTATACTAAGTTGTCGGTTTCCGGCAACTTTTTTTATGGATAAATCTTTCAAAAAAACGT
>JAMONI010000058.1 GCA_027065935.1 Flavobacteriales bacterium
GTCGTCTTTGTATTCCCGCAATTTCAATCCGATTTGGCGCACTACTTCCGCACGTACCGGAGCGGGAACTTTTCGCCACACTTTGAAGGCTTCCACCGATTTTTGCACCACCATTTCATAGTCGTCGGGGGTGGCGGTGCGCACTTCGGCGATTTTTTTACCGTCCACCGGCGAATAGGAAGCTATGATTTTTCCGTCGGTTTCAAACCATTCCGTTCCTGTACAAACGCCGTTATTTACTTCCTTAATACCCAGGCGTTCCAATACTTTTTGCATGTCGATTTTTTGTCCCATAAGAAATTCTTTTGGCTAAAAATACAAATAAAACATCAAAAAATCATTGACAATTCATAGTCTAAAAAAATTAAGAAATTAACAACAAAAACAGCTAAAAAAATCAAAATTATCATTTTTTATTATCATATTTTCTTTTGTTTTAATTTTTTTGTTTTAATTTTGAACAAATAAAAAATTTTTGTGTTATGAAAACGTGGATATTCGGAACTATAGCAGTGATTGGATGGGGACTGTACGGCCAAGTAGCCGTCAACAACACGGGAAGTGCTGCCGATGCCAGTGCAATGTTGGACATTCAGGCAACCGACAAAGGTGTTTTGATTCCCAGAATGTCATTAACCGAACGGGATAATAACATTACTTCTCCGGCTACCGGTCTTGTGGTGTATATCACCGATGACCATTCGTTTTACTATTTTGACGGAACCACTTGGCTCCGTATGATTACGGCCGATAAAGCTTGGTTGCTTTCGGGCAACTCGGGTATCGATTCCAATAATGATTTTATCGGCACTACCGATGCCCAGGATTTGGTGTTTAAAACCAATAATACGGCTCGAATGCTTATTGATCGAAACGGATTTGTAAGCATCAATACCAATCCGGCTACCGCATCGCTGACCGTCGGCGGTTCTTCAACCCTAAACGGTTTGTTAAGTTTTGCATCGGGAGGAACGGTATTCGGTGGCGCTTTTTACAATACCGACGCCAACGGAACGGCCATTGTGGGAGCGGGCAACAATTTGGGTATAACTTACCTGACGGTCGGATCGGGCATGGGCGGTGTCGGAACGCAGGTGGGTATATACGGATTCGGAGATGACACCAACGAAGGAATAGGAATTGTGGGTATCGGAAACGGGCTGTCCACTTACTATGTCAGCGGTTCCGGTGCCGGAGCGGAATATACGGGAGAAATGTATGGCATAAGGGCTTATTTTACGGCTCGAAATAACAATGCCGTTGGCGTGTATGGAGGCGCTATCAATGCCGGAAACTATGACCCTATAGGCGTTTACGGAAATGCTTATGTAGGTGACTATTATGGCATCGGGGTTTTGGGATATAGCGGATGGAGAGGAGGTTATTTCGTTGCCAATGGCGGTCATGCCGGTGTATATGCCAGTGACAATGGGAATTCTGATTATGCCATCGTTTCCGTTGGAGACTTTGCCGCTACCGGGACAAAATCTTTCCTGATAGACCATCCGTTAGACCCTGAAAATAAATATCTCAAGCACTTTAGCATCGAATCGGATGAAGTATTAAACGTATATCGTGGCAACGTGGTTTTGGACAATCAAGGCAAAGCCGTCGTTCGATTGCCTTCGTATTTTCTCGCCATAAACCGTAATTTTAGTTACGTGCTAACGCCCGTAGGCGGTCCGGCGCCGGATCTGTTTGTGGAAAAAGAAATCGACAATGAAGGAAAATTCATCATAGCGGGTGGAAATCCGGGACAAAAAATTTCGTGGTACGTATATGCCGAGCGAAACGACCCTTATTTGCAACAACATCCCGAAAAACGGCAAACCGAAATAATGAAAGGCGAAAAAGAACGCGGCAAATACTTCCGTCCCGAACTCTACGGTCAGCCGAGAGAAAAATCTCTTGACTACCATCCCGTACTTGAAAATCCGCAAAAACCCGTACCCCGAAAAGTTATCAAAAAAGACGGAAAGTAAGTTGTGCGAACCAAATTAAGAAAGGGCTGTTTGATCAGCCCTTTTATTTTTTCATTTTTTTCTTGATATCCTTAGGAACGGCGTCTTTATGGACCATAATCATGGTGGTTTTATATTTGAAATACGGGTACGATACGAAAAAGAAGCCGTTTAGATCGTTGGTATCGCCCCAGGAATTTTTCACGATAAAATATTTTTTTCCGTTTTGGTCCTTCACTATACCGACGATGTGCATACCGTGATCGTCGGTGGTCAGTTTTCGCTCGAAAGCATCTTGACGCATTTCCTGCGTTACTTCGATTTCTTTAACGGGTTGCATAAAACCGTTGGGAATTTTTTCGCCGTCGATATCGAGGAATTTTTCCCGGGATTTTTTGTCGGATACCGTTCGTTCGTCTTCGGGCATGATGGCCAAGCCGTTGCGGTGCGAAAAGCCTTTTTCGGATACGTCGCTTCCCCAGGCCACCGTATAACCGTTCATCAAAGCATGTTCGACAATGAGTGTCAATTCATCCATCGTAACGTTAAAGGCTTGTTGGTAGTTCCAATTGTCGGGGATTTCCAATGCAAACCAAGTATAAAACGGATGGTGCGTAAACGAAGTGAACTCCACATAATCATCGGGATTGATATCCAAGTATTCGGCAAACGAACGGGGCGTGAATTTTTTGCCGAAGATTTCAAAGGTCATTTCTTCCGGATTTTCCGGTACAAAACCCAAGTAGGCATCCAAAATCCCCTTGTAAGCCTTTAACCAAGCCGTTGTTAGTTTACCGCCTTGGGGTTTTTTGTTTAAGGTTTCCACCATGGATTTCAACACGGCATGCAGTTCGCTGTGATTGTGTTTTTCTTCGCCGTAAGCCAATCCCGGATAAACGAATTCGGGTACTAATCCGTAATTTTTTATCACCCAAGGTATATCGTGAAACAATCCGCCCGGACCGAAGTTATTGTTACCGTCGCGCCGTAAGTAATTTTGCGCTTTACCCGTATAAGCATGTCGGGCTATCCACATTTCCGAAAGGTTCACTTGAGGTTTGCCTTTGCGTAGTATTTCCGACTCGAGAAACGACATGGTGGAAAAACTCCAACAAGTTCCCGTCCGGTATTGATTCTTGACCGGAGTGGCGTCCAATTGGGTAACAATTTCAAATCGGTAGTCGCTTCCTTCCTTATTGGTCAATATCTCTTTTTGAAAAGGTTTTTGTGCCGGCAGATGAAGTGAAACGAAAAAAAGCGTCAAAGGAGCCAAGTAAAATTTCATAATCGTATGATTTTTTTTCAAAGATAACGGAAAATACGAAACCGTTCCGTGAGCGGTATTCCGTTAAAGTCCAAAATACGTATCTTTGAGCGATGCAATGGGAATTTTTTCAACGTCTGCTTCCGCAACTTTTCGCCCGTTCGGCGGGAGGTGAATACGGCGAGGAGGTGAAGAAGATTTTACCTTATCGCGAAGAATTGTTTCGCCGTTATCCCGCCATACATTACCGTCCTGCGGCCGTGTTGGTTTTGTTTTATCCCGACCGTCGGGGTTTGATGCACACCGTAATGATTGAACGCAACCGGTATGACGGTGTTCACTCGGGTCAAATCGCTTTTCCCGGAGGGAAAAAAGAGCCTTTCGATCAAAGTTTGGAACAAACCGCCTTGAGAGAAACTCGTGAAGAAGTGGGTGTTCCGCAGGAAAAAGTAAAAATAATCCGGTCCCTGTCGCCCGTTAAAATTCCCGTGAGCCGGTTCGAGGTAACGCCTTTTATGGGATATTTGGACTTTCGGCCCGATTTC
>JAMONI010000059.1 GCA_027065935.1 Flavobacteriales bacterium
CCAAGGGCCACAGGTTATATTTGTCCCAAATGGGTTTGAACTTATCCGGTTCGCCGGGATGTTCTTCGGGGTGTGCCGTAATGTCGATGTCGGTATATTTTACTTCACACGGTGGCACTTCGATTTGGATATAACCGCCGGGTTTGTAATTGATATCTTCGGGTACTTCCACCACAAATTCTTTGATGAATGAAGCAACGTTATAGTTGGAAACTACAGTGGCTTCCCATTTTTTGACGCCGAACACTTCTTCGGGTACTTCGATTTCCATATCTTCTTTTACTTTCACCTGACAGCCCAAGCGCCAGCCTTCTTCCTTTTCTTTTTTGGTGAAATGCGGTTCTTCGGTGGGTAATAACTGACCTCCGCCTGTGATCACTTTAACTTTACACTGAATGCAACTTCCTTTTCCTCCGCAAGCCGAAGGAATAAAAATCCCTTGTTCGGAAAGGGTGCTTAAGAGTGTGCCGCCCGATTCCACCTCCAATTCTTTTTCGCCGTTGACTAAAATTTTCACTTTTCCTCCCGGCACTAATTTGGCTTTAGCGTAGAGTAACATTGTTACCAACAACAGCACAATCACCAGGAAAACCGAGACACTGATTGTTATTAATTGCAAATCCATATTCATTCCGCTTTAATGCTATATTTTTGTTAGATATCAATTCCCATAAACGCCAAAAACCCGATGGCCATCAATCCGGTAATTATAAATGCGATACCTAATCCCCGCAAAGGGGCGGGTACGTTGGAATAACTGATTTTTTCACGAATTGCGGCCAAAAATACAATGGCAAGCAACCATCCGACGCCCGAACCCAAACCGTAAACCACCGCTTCGCTCAATTCGGTAAATCCTTTTTGTTGCATGAATAACGAACCGCCCAATATGGCGCAGTTAACGGCAATCAAAGGCAAGAAAATACCCAACGAAGCATATAATGCCGGTGCAAAACGTTCTACAAACATTTCCACCAACTGCACCATCGAAGCAATTACGGCGATAAACATGATAAAAGTAAGAAAACTCAAGTCGATATTTTCCAACGAAGGGTGCAACCATTTTAATGCGCCGGGTTGTAATAAATATTTATTGAGCAAAAAGTTGATGGGAACCGTGATACCCAGCACGAATATCACCGCCAATCCCAATCCCATGGAGGTGTTGACTTTTTTGGATACGGCCAAATAAGAACACATACCCAAAAAGAAGGCGAAAATCATGTTTTCGATAAAAATGCTTTTTATGAAGATGTTTATCAGTTCCATAGTTTTATTCTTTTTCGGTTAGTTGCGGCATAAAGCTACGTTGCACCCAGATGATAACGCCCACCGTGATTAAAGCCATAGCGGGCATAAGCATCATACCGTTATTCAGATAACCGTGTTCGTAAAGCCAATCGGGAATAACTTTGATGTTGAACAATGTACCCGAACCGAGCAATTCCCGGAAAAAAGCTACGATAATCAGTATCAGACCGTAGCCGGCTCCGTTGCCTATTCCGTCCAGAAATGAGGCCCAAGGTTTATTGTCCATTGCAAATGCTTCCAATCGCCCCATTACGATACAGTTGGTGATAATCAAACCTACGAAAACGGACAATTGCTTGCTTACGTCGTAGGAGAAGGCCTTGAGAAACAAGTCCACCAAAATAACCAACGAGGCGATAACCACCAGTTGAACGATGATACGGATACGCATCGGAATGTAGTTGCGCATCAGGGAAACAATTACGTTGCTAAATCCCAAAACCACCATAACCGAAAGCGCCATAACCAATGCGGGCATTAACTTGACGGTTACGGCCAAAGCCGAACAAATTCCCAATACCTGAACCGTAATGGGATTGTTCTCGAACAACGGGTCGAATAGTATTTCTCTTTGTTTTTTGGAGGCCATAATTGTTTATTTTTTGATTTTTTTGAAATATGCTTCGTAATGTCGAACGCGTTCGTTGATCATTTCTTCCACGCCGTTGGAAGTCAATGTGGAACCCGAAATGGCATCTACCTTGTGGTCGGTTTTGTCGGCGGTATTTTCCAAATTTTTCACCAAATCGATCCCCGTGAAGTTACCCTGTTCGTCAAACAAGGTCTCGCCCACAAACCGGTTTTCAAACCATTCGGTGGTGATTTCGGCTCCCAAACCGGGGGTTTCCGCTTTATGATCGAACTTTATTCCCACAATGGTCCTTAAATCTTCGCCTAAGGCCACATAGCCCCATATATCGTCCCAAAGCCCTTTACCGTAAAGCGGAATAACGTAATATTTTTTTCCGTCCTTTTCGGCGATGAACAACGGGTAAACCTGGTCGCCGGCCGGCTTTTTCATTTCGGCTTTTAAGTTCAGGTTAAACACATCCACACCTGACACTTCGTCGCCTTTTTCATTGACGGCAATCTGCCGGACAAAATATTGTTTGAAATATTGTTCGATAAGTTCGTAACTTAAACTCAAACCTTGAGATTCGGCCGCATCTTGCAGTGCATCTTTGTTTAAACCGATTACATACATTAGGTCCGACATTTTTTCCTGCTTGATGTTCTTCTCGTGATAGGGCTTGAAGAAGCTGAAAGCGGCCGTAAGAATCACGCCTACCACCGTGACTAAAATAACGGTGAAAATGTAGGTATATGCATTACTGTTTCTATCGAGTTTCATAATCTTATGCTTTTTGAACTTTTAAACGTTTCATTCTTCTTTTGGCATTAGCTTCCACTACATAATAATCTATAGTAGGTGCTACCACGTTCATTAAAAGGATGGCGAGCATCATACCTTCGGGGTAGGCCGGGTTCAATACCCGGATAAGCAGGGCAAACACACCGATCAAAAATCCGTAAATCCACTTACCCGTACGTGTTTGGGCCGCCGTAACGGGATCGGTGGCCATAAAGACCAGTCCGAAGGCAAAACCGCCTACCAACAAATGTTGCCACCAAGGGAAACGCATCAAAGCGTTAGCGCCGAAATGGTTGAAAACCAATCCTATAAGAACGGCCCCTAACAGACCCGACAACACGATACGCCAACTGGCCACTTTGGTAAACAACAGCAACGCCAATCCGATGAGAATGGCGGCTACGGACGTTTCGCCCACGCTGCCGGGAATGGTGCCCCAAAACATATCCTGCCAGGTCCAAATCACTTCTTTGCCTTGCGCCAAGTAGCCCAAAACGGTTTCGCCAGAAATGGCGTCGTGTTCGGCCGCACCGGGCACCCACACTTTGTTTCCCGACATGGTGGCCGGATAGGCAAAAAAGGCAAATGCCCTTGCCGTCAATGCCGGATTAACGATGTTCATACCCGTTCCGCCGAAAACCTCTTTTCCGAATATTACGGCAAAAGCCACCGAAACGGCTAAAATCCACAACGGAATGGTGACGGGCATAATCAACGGAATAAGCAGTCCCGTTACCAAATATCCTTCGTTGACTTCGTGTCCGCGTAAAATGGCAAAGTAAAATTCGATACCCAGTCCTACGACGTAAGAAACGATGATGAGCGGTAAAACTTTTTTGGCGCCGAATAATAATTCTTTCCAAAAATTCACGTCTTGTTCGATGCCCGCTTCCACGGCTTGAATGTAATATTGGTGTCCTATATTCCACATGCCGAAAACGGTTACGGGTATCAGGGATAACACCACCGTAAACATCACACGCTTCAAATCCACGGCACTACGTATATGTGCGCCTTTTTCGGCGACATATTCCGGAGTGAACAAAAATGTGTAGAACGCGTTATATGCCGGGGCTAATTTTT
>JAMONI010000060.1 GCA_027065935.1 Flavobacteriales bacterium
TGAAATATAGCTTTCCGAAAAGATCGACACGGGTTCTTTAAATTCATAATCTTTGTAAGCATAATAGGTTTCGAGATTGTCCGTCCACACATTGGGCGATTCTTCTTTTTCGTATATCAACTTAAAGGCCAGTTCGGAAATAAATACGGTGAAGCCTTCGTCGAGCCAGTGGTGACGTGTTTCATCGGTAGCCAAGACAAATTGGAACCACGAATGCGCCAGTTCGTGAATCATTACGCCGACCAAACTGCTTTCGCTTCGCTTTCCGGTGATAAACGTACACATGGCGTATTCCATGCCTCCGTCTCCGGCTTGGATGACACTGTATTGTTTGTATGGATAAGGACCTAAAGTCATGTTGAAAAATTTCAAAGCCTTTTTGGTATAATCCTGTAATTGGGTCCATTTTTTATCGATATGTTGATTTTTTTGGTAATAAAAATTCAATTGGACGCCTTCGGCTTCGGTGGTTTTGCGAATATAATCCGGGTCGGCGGCCCAGGAAAAATCATGCACGTCGGGGGCTATGAAATGCCAAGTGCGTTTTTTCTTTCGGGTTTTCTTCAAGGTCCAATTCCCGGCTTTATCTTTTTTCCATATTTCGTCTTCGTTTTGCAAATAACCGCTTCCGCCCACAATATAGTCTCTATCGATATGAATACGGACGTCGAAATCACCCCAAATGCCGAAAAATTCGCGCCCCAAAAAAGGGTCGGCATGCCAACCGTCGGGACGGTATTCGGCAATTTTAGGATACCATTGTGCCATGGAATACATAACACCTTCCTTGCTTTCTCTTCCCGAACGTCGTATCAATTTGGGTATCTGCACTTTATATTCCATTTCGAAGACATGCGTTTCACCAGGAGCTATGGGCGTGTCGAGAAAAACTTTCATCACCGATTCCGTGATTTCGAACTTTACGGGTTTTCCGTTTTGTTTTAGCGAAAAGATTTGATAATCACCGGCTTCACCGGGTTTTAGTTTTTTTAAAGCCGAAATCCGCTTGTCGGGATCTTTGCGGGTTTCGTTGTGCCAATACAGCGAACTGCCGGGTTTGAATACATTCCAATATAAGTGGTAATATAACACGTCGAGTGTGTCGGGCGAATTGTTTTTATAGGTTGCCTTTTGATATCCCTTGTAGCTATGAGATTCCACATCCATATCAATGTCCATCGTGTAGGACACGTATTGTTGCCAATAATTTTCTTGTGAATAAAGGAAAATAACACTTCCCCACAGAAAAAACAAAAAAAGCACGTTTTTTTTCATAAGTTCAACGATTTTATCAATTTGCTTCAAATATAATACCTTTTTGTAAAATTTTAATTAAAATTACGTCCCGGTTGTTTCGTTTAATTATTTACCGATTAAACTTCAAGCCTTCGACTAAAGTCGAGGGGGAATCTTCCTTGTCCCGGATTTGACATGAAATAAAAGTCCGGAAATGAGAAAATCCTATGCGTTAAATTTCGTGTTACAGGTTTATTTACATTTTAACCCGGTTAAAATGATAGTAAAGTATTGTTTTTCTCGGGTTAAAAAGATAATTCGGTATAAAAATTCTCGGGTAAAATAAAATTTTAGGCGTTTTTTTGCGGAATGCAACCCGCATTCTATTCGATTTTTGCGGAATTAAACCCGCAGTTTTTTGTAAATTTGCGGAATGAAATCCACATTTTGTGATCATGGAAATACTTAAACACATTTTATCCGCTTTTTGGAACAAACACCTACGGATTTCGTCCGGTATTTATATGACCGGATCGATTGGAACCAACGTTTAATCGCCATAACGGGTGCCCGCGGTACGGGAAAGACTACCCTTTTGCTGCAACGTATTCTACTGTCCGGCCTGCCGGAAGACGAAACCCTTTATGCTTCACTGGATCATGTGTATTTCGCCCGGCACGGAGTTTTGGAAACCGCCGAAAAGTTTGTAGCGGAAGGCGGCATGTATTTGTTTTTGGACGAAGTGCACAAATATCCCGGCTGGTCGCGGGAAATCAAAAATGTGTACGACCTGTTTCCGGAACTGCAAATAGTTTTATCCGGTTCGTCGGCACTGCATATCCAAAAAGGCAAGGCCGACCTGAGCCGCCGTATGCTGGAATGGCGCTTGCAAGGCCTGTCGTTCCGGGAATTTTTAAGGTTAAAATATGATTTACGTTTGCCCGTCTTTTCATTGGACGAGATTATCACCGATCCGCTAGCAGCCGCACGTCAAATTCTATCCAAAATCAAACCGCTCAAATATTTGCGCGAATATTGGCACACCGGTTATTATCCTTTCTTTACGGAAGGCACCGGCTATTATGACGAAAAACTCATGCAAGCCGTCAATGAAATTCTTGAAACGGATTTGCCTGCCGTTACGGGAATGAAATATACGGCGGTGGTGAAACTTAAAAAATTACTTTCCGTCATCGCCGACAGCGTTCCTTATATGCCTGCGCTCACCAAATTGGCCAAAGACTTGGAAGTGGACCGCGAAACCGTATTGAAATATCTTTATCACTTGGAAAAAGCCGGTTTATTAATGCTTCTTCATCGCGAAAAAAAAGGAATGGCCGCCCTGCGCAAGCCCGAAAAGGTCTATTTGGAAAATCCCAATTTGCTTTATGCCCTTTCAGAACACGGCCCCGAAACCGGCACGATGCGGGAAACATTTTTCCTTAATCAAATCAAACAAAATCACCATGCCACCCAAACGGATAAAGGCGACTTTTTGGTGGACGGCCGCTATTTGTTCCAAATCGGCGGCAAAAACAAGCCCCCCAAACAAATCAAAGGAAAGGAAAATGCTTTTTTGGTGCTCGACGATTTGGAACTTCCTTATGGCAACCGCTTGCCGCTTTGGTTGTTCGGGTTTTTGTATTGATGGACTTTAACTTTGACCTTAACTTTAACTGTTATAGGGATTTCGGATTTGGGATTTGGGAGTTGGGAGTTAGGATTTGGGAAAATTCTTAGTTCTTAGTTCTTAATTCTTCGTTGTTAATTAAAAAAACTATGCACTATCTCACTACCTCAATAAATCACTCAAAGAAAATTGTTCACTGTTAGTTGTTCACAAAAAAACTCCTTCACTCCTTAACTCTTTCATTCGAAATTGAGATGTCTCGCCGCTTCGCTTTCCTCGACATGACACCTTTCCTTCCATTTTTCGTTAAATCATTCTTTCACTCCATTACTAAAAAAGAACTCTCCCCAAAACCCCGGATAACTCTTCCGCACATTTTCCATGTCCAAAATTTCCATATTGCGGGAAAAGCGGTGGTAAGGCGGCAAAGGTATTTATCTTAATTTTTGGTACAAATGTTGTATAAATTTGGACAGGTGTAAAAATATTTTTACATTTGCAATGGAATAGCGCTCATGGCTAAGCATCTCCCCTGTGTGATACATTGATTATTATAGTGGGAATGCCAAACCTTGAGCCTTTTTTTTATTATTTAAAATGAAAAGAAAAACGGCTATCTTAATAGACGGCGCTTTCTTTCTCAAACGTTATCGTGCTATTAAAAAGATTAAAGAACTTGATCCTGTTCGTACGGCAAAAGATCTTTGGGATATTAGCATCAAACATCTAAATCAGAAAAACGATACGTACGATTTATACCGAATTTTTTATTACGATTGCATGCCTTATGAAAAGAAACAACATCATCCTTTGACAGGCAAGGCCATTGATTTTTCTAAGACCGACCAAAGCAAGTTTAGAAAGGCATTTTTTGAAGAATTAAAGAAAAAACGAAAA
>JAMONI010000061.1 GCA_027065935.1 Flavobacteriales bacterium
GTCATCAAGGTAAAGATAGGGATTTTTCAGGTTTTAGTGAAATTGCTCCCCTTTTAAAATCCTCCGGATTTTATGTCCGGTTTTTTTAGAAAAAGACGAACCGGGAAAGCGCGCTACAAATAAATCAAGCGGATACAAGTAAGCTTAACCCAATAAACAAATTAGTAAAAATGAAAGTTCAGGTCAATGCCAAAATGCACCGAAGATTTTTTTGTCACTTTAATCTCAATTTCCTAACTTTACAGGCGAACATAAAAACACTTAATCGATGAACGAAATTTTACATAAACAATATACGGCCGAAGAACTCATGGCTATGGAAGACCGCTACGGCGCACATAATTACCATCCCTTGCCGGTGGTGTTGAGCAGAGGCGAAGGCGTTTATGTTTGGGATGTGGACGGCAAACGGTATTATGATTTTCTTTCCGCTTACTCGGCGGTGAATCAAGGACACGGACATCCCAAAATAGTCAAGGCGCTTCAGGAGCAAGTTCAACGCTTGGCATTGACTTCACGGGCGTTTTATAACGACAAGCTCGGTCTTTATGAAAAATACATCACCGAATATTTCGGCTACGATAAGGTTTTACCTATGAACACCGGTGCCGAAGGAGTGGAAACCGCCATCAAATTGGTGCGTAAGTGGGGATATGAAAAGCGCGGTATCCCCCCCTACGAGGCCAACATCATCGTAGCCGAAGGAAACTTCCACGGACGCACCACCACCATCATTTCCTTCTCCACCGATCCGGAAGCTAAAGACGGGTTCGGCCCCTACACGCCGGGATTTACGGCGATACCTTACAATGACGTGCAAGCTCTCGAAAAAGCTTTGGAGGAAAATCCGAACACCGTTGCATTTTTGGTGGAACCCATCCAAGGAGAAGCCGGAGTCAACGTGCCGGATGACGGATATCTCAAAAAAGCTAAGGCCATTTGTGAAAAATACCATTGTTTGCTTGTTGCCGACGAAATCCAAACCGGAATCGCCCGCACGGGAAAACTTCTCGCTTCTTATTACGACGAAGTGCGCCCCGATGTGTTGATTCTCGGTAAGGCGTTGAGCGGAGGTGTCTATCCGATTTCAGCGGTGTTGGCGGACGACGACATCATGTTGTCCATCAAACCCGGCCAACACGGTTCCACCTTCGGCGGAAACCCCGTTGCCGCAGCGGTAGCCGTAGCCGCTTTGGAAGTAGTGGAAGAAGAAAACTTGGCCCGAAACGCCATGAAAACGGGACAATTGTTCCGTAACGAACTACAAAAACAAATCGGAGCGCACCCGTTGGTGAAGCAAATTCGAGGTAAAGGTTTGCTTAACGCCATGGTAATCAATGACAGTCCCGAAAGTGAAACGGCTTGGAACATTTGCCTCAAGTTACGCGACAACGGACTCTTGGCCAAGCCCACCCACGGAAATATTATCCGTTTTGCTCCGCCATTGGTCATCAATGAAGAACAAATCCTCGAAAGTGTTTCCATCATTGCGAACACCATAAAACAATATGCCGGATAAAAAAGTCCATAACCGACCCAAAAACGTTCAAGCCCTGTATTATCTCATCATTTTTGTTTCGGGCGGAATGTTGATGTGGGAAAAATCCAAACCCGACGACCAAGTCCGCTTATGGTGGATGATGCTTTGGTTCGGTTTGATGATTTTCGTGTTTTTTAAAGCCACCAAAAATTGGGCGCATGACAATCCCAAGCCCTCTTTGGAAGCCTTGTTGAAACAAGCGGAAGAAAAAGAAAAACAACCCGAAATCAAAGACGTGGATATCCCCGATTTGAGCCGGATGACCCAAAATTTAAAGCAAAAGTCCGCTAAAAAATGACCACTTCGCTCCAATACGATACCGTTATCCGGGAAGCACGAAAAATCTTTGAAGCGAAACTCAAAGATTACGGAAGCTCATGGCGTGTGTTACGCCTGCCCTCCTTAACCGACCAAATGTATATCAAAGCCAAACGCTTGCGTCAAATTCAACAAACCGGTAACAGCTTGGTGGACGAAAATCCTTCCGACGCATTTTACGCCTTGATTAACTATGCCGTCATCGCACTCATTCAATCCGAAAAAGGATTTACCGATGAACCCGATATGGAAGTGGACGAAGCCTTAAAGGAATACGACAGGCAAATCAAAATCAGCAAAAATCTCATGTTGAAAAAAAATCACGACTACGGAGAAGCTTGGCGGGATATGCGTATCGCCTCCATGACGGATTTAATCTTGCAAAAACTAATGCGTATCAAACAAATCGAAAACAATCAAGGCCGCACGCTCGTGTCCGAAGGCGTGGAAGGAAACTACAGAGACATTTTGAATTATGCGGTATTTTCATTAATCAAAATGGAATTGGAAAACGAAAAAATGTAGTGCCCGGCAATAAGCGTTTCATTCGGACGTTGTATGATTAGCACAGGTCAAAATATGAAAAGAGCGTTTTTTTTCCTTGCTTTGCTGTTTTTCCACACGAATCTGTCACGGGCACAAGTGACCGAACATGTGGAAATTCAATGGAAAATACCCGACCCGTTTCCCGAAAATTTAAAACCCTACCGAATTTGGCTTTTCGATCCGCAACATTATGAATATGATAACGGTAACGTTTATTTTACCCGTGACTTTCCCGGTGTGTACGGTGATACGGCAACGCTTCGCATAACCAATCTCCGTTACAGCATTTTCCCCGAATCAGTGGCCGAAAAACTAATAGCGGAAAAAAAAACGGATAACTTCCGCGCCCAAATCCACCCTTACAAAGGCAGAAACCGGTCGGGAACTTTTTTTAGAATCAACGCGTTGAAATATGAAAACGGACGGTGGTACAAATTAGATGCCTTCGACCTAAGTTTTAACTTAAAATCACAACGAACCACCCAACCCCTCACGAGTATCCAACACAGTCCGTTCGCCACGGGCGATTGGTACCGTATCGAAGTCAACAAAACCGGTATTTACAAAATCGATAAAGCCTTTTTACAACAACTGGGCGTCAACAGTTCGCAAATCGATCCTAGAAATATCAAACTATTCGGCTGGGGCGGTAGAATGCTTCCGTTAAAAAATACGCCCGGATACCCCTTGATGATGCCCGAAATCGCCATCGAAGTCGTAGGAGAGCAGGACGGAAGTTTTGATAACAACGATTACATCTTGTTTTATGCCGTAGGCAAACAAAAATGGAACGACGAATACCAAACCCATAATAACATTTATACCGACAAAGCTTATTATTACCTTAATATTTCACCCGGAAACGGCAAACGCATTGCGGAAATGACCCAACCTCCGGATGCGCCCGTCGTGACCTTTACCACCTATTTGGCCGAACGTTTCTATGAATACGATAGTGTTAATCTGGTTAAGCTGGGAAGCGAATGGTACGGACCGAATTTTAATACCGGACAGTCCCGCTTGGAACTGGAGTTCGATTTTTTCCACGTCGATTCGGGACAAGATGCCTACTACGAAATCAAAGCCGCTACCAACAATCCCGTCATCAGCCGGATAAAAATCGAGATTAACGGAACACTTGCCGGTTTTGCCCAATTGCCCGCCCTGACAAGCCATTTGGAAAATTCGGGCGTGCATGCCGTGAAAACTTGGTCCTCAGGAACCTTCCCTCTTGCGCAAAATACGGCTCAAGTCACCTTAATCTACGATGACGGCGGTTATCCGGCGGCACAAGTGCATTTGGACTATTTTAAACTAAAGGCCTATTGCCGCTT
>JAMONI010000062.1 GCA_027065935.1 Flavobacteriales bacterium
CTAAAGTATCATAATCGAATTCGGTGGTTTGTTGGAAAATTTCGGGATCGGGGTGGAATTTGACGTAGGTTCCGGTTCGGTCGGTTTCACCTGTTTCTTTGACCGGATACAGGGTTTTGCCTCGGGAATATTCTTGTTGCCAAATTTTCCCGTCTCTAAACACTTTGGCCAATAAATGGTCGGAGAGTGCATTGACTACGGATACCCCGACGCCGTGTAATCCGCCGGAAACTTTATAACTTCCTTTGTCGAATTTTCCGCCGGCGCCTATTTTGGTCATCACCACTTCCAGGGCCGAAACGCCTTCTTTTTCGTGAATGTCCACGGGGATTCCCCTTCCGTTATCCAATACGGAAACGGAATTGTCTTCGTGTATGGTGACATCGATGCGGTCGCAATAACCGGCCAGGGCCTCGTCGATGGAGTTATCCACCACTTCATACACCAAATGATGTAAACCGCGCGGCCCCACATCGCCGATATACATGGACGGACGCATCCTTACGTGTTCGATACCTTCGAGGGCTTGGATACTGGAGGCGTCGTATGTGTGTTTTTTTTCTTTATTGTTTTGATTGCTTTGCAAAGTTTTCTTTTGTTCTTCGCTCATTACGGTTTCTTTTTATTAAACTCACAAATATACGTTTTTTTGTGGAGAAAACCTAATTTTTTGCATTTCGTAAGGTGTTAAATGTCAGTGGATTACAAGTTTTTGCTATGTGCCGGTAAGCGAAAAATCTTTTTACAGGAATGTTTTACTTGCGTAAAAACCCAAGGCTGCGGCCATTACCCCCAAAATAATGCTTGTACTTACGTAAACGAAGGCCAGGGTCCAGTTTCCCTGTTTTATCATATTAAGGGTTTCGTATGAGAAGGACGAAAAGGTGGTAAAACCGCCGAAAAATCCGGCAATGAAAAAATACATTAAAAACGGATGATGGTAGGCCGGACGTGCCGTAAATCCGGCGACCACACCTATAAGCAGGCTTCCTGTCAGGTTTACGGCAAATGTGCCGTAGGGCATGTAGTAGGGTGAATAATGGAGCCAAGTGCCCACGAGATACCTCGTCACACTTCCCAGTCCGCCTCCTATGAATATCAGTAGCAGTTTGTTCATGGTTTAACGGGGAATAAGTATTGGGTTACCCATTGTTCGGGATCGGAAGAATAGGAGTGTCCTTTGACGAACCTGATCATCACGGGTTTTCGGAAATCCAAAGGAACGCTGTCGGGTATTAATTGTCGCGCGCGGTAAATGTTATAGGTGAGAAAGCTGTAATTTTGATTGGCCGAAACGCAAAAATATTTCTGAGGATGTAATGTATCGGTCGAAATGGCTTCTTTTTTTTCTTCGGGTAGATGTGTAACGGGCACGGCATTGCGATATTTGTAAAAGTTTAATCGATTTCCCGTGGGGGCGTTGTATATCAATAAAAACGATTTTTGCGATTTGTCGTAAACTTTTCGGGAAATGGCATAAATCAGCAGTTCGGAAAAGTTGCGGTTGAAGGTTTCGTAAAATTTGTTGTCGTAAGGAAATTCGCGATGGAGGTAGGGTAGGGGGCCAAAAGCCAAATACTCGGGACAGGTCCGGTAAGTGATTTGATTTTTTTGATTTTCAACGAATTTTTTGAGGTATTTCAATACTTCGGATATCATTTGTTTATGCCGGTCTTTGGGATTGATGAATCCGTGAACGAGGGGGATATGTCCTTTTACGTGTAGCCGGACTTTGGTCAAGGTATCGTTGACGGGAGTGAAGTACCACCCGACTGTCAGGATGATTTTCTTTTCGGGATTGATGACCACTTGTGTGATGCTTTCGAATTCGTTGAGGTCGGCTTTTTTGGAGACGTATTGTTTGTTGCGGACGGTGAAGTGGATGACATCGTTTTTGATACTGTCGATGTATTGATTTAAAAAGCCTTCTTGGATAAAACGTTGGTTGAATTCAATAGCCGTATAGGCGGCCGTTACGGGAGCTTCGATAAGGATTTCGCCGGCAAGGTCGATGTTTTTTTTATGTCTGAAGATAAAATAGTAAAGAGCGCCGAAGATTATCATACCCGACAGGACGGATAAAATAAAGAGCAGAAGGGTTTTGTTTCCGTATTTGTAATGTTTACGGATTTTTTCCATAACGCGGAAATTCCTAAATTGCCTGACAAAGATACTAAAAAATTAAAGTGCCTTATGAAACGTCAAGTGCATACTCCGGAAGCGCCCGCACCCATCGGGCCTTACAGTCAGGCCGTGGAAGCCGGCGGATTGGTTTTTGTGTCGGGGCAGATTCCTTTGGATCCCGAAAGCGGAAATTTGATAACCGGCGATGTGGAAAGGGCTACGCATTTGGTGATGCAACACATCCGAAGCATTTTAAACGCCGCGGGTTCGGGATTGGACAAGGTGGTTAAAGCCAGTATTTTTCTAAAAGATATGAATGATTTTGCCAAGGTTAATGAAGTTTACGGCAGTTATTTTGAAGGCGGGGTGCCTCCGGCACGAGAAACGGTGGAAGTAGCGCGTTTGCCCAAGGATGTACCGGTTGAAATTTCGGTGATTGCCGTAAAATAGTGTTCTGCGTATCTTAAAACGGATTGTCTTTGGCAATCATTTTTCTCAAGTTGATCAGGGCATATCGCATGCGTCCCAAGGCGGTGTTGATGCTAACATTTTGGATTTCGGCGATTTCTTTGAAGGGTATTTCGTCGTAAATGCGCATTTTTAAAACTGTTTTTTGTTCTTCGGGCAATTGTTCGATGAGCATTTTCATTTTTTCAACGGTTTGATTGCGGATGATTTGGGTATCGGCCAAGTGGGTGTCACTCAAGACATCGAACAGCGAGAAGTTTTCCGTATCGTAACGCCATTGGTTTCGTTTAATACGGCGAAAATGGTCGATAATCAGGTTGTGGGCGATGCGCATAAGCCACGAACCGAATTTTCCTTCTTCGGTATAGTTCCCCGTTTTTAAGGTGTTGATAATTTTGATGAAAGTATCTTGAAAAATGTCTTCGGCGGTGTCGGGATGTTTGACTCTCGAGAGGATATAACCGTAGAGCTTATGCCGGTATCTTAAGATAAGTTCGTTAAGTGCCGTTTCGTCGCCCGATACATACCTACGCACCAATTGGGCATCGCTGATTTTTTGTTTGTCCATAAGCGTTGATTTAGTGCGTAGCTATGTGTCATAGGCAAACGTTTTTTTGTTAACGAAAACAAATATAGGAATATTTTTTCAATTGAACCTGGGGATTTTTACAATTAACGTATCGTTATTTTTATTTTCGTAAGCGTAAGACCTGATCCATGGGTTCATATAGCGGAGCTGACCGTATGAAATTCCGTAATGTTGAGCGAGTGCGGGCCAGCTTTCGATTTTGCCGCTAATGCTGATTTCATAATAGTCGGGGTAAGTGTATAGGTCCTGCTTCCGGACGTGAAATCCGTAGTCGGGGTAATTTTCGATGATTTCTTTCAGGGCGAGGATGCGATAAACGTATCGTGCGGTTTCGTCGTTGAGATAGAGCTTGTAGTAATCGCTTTCGTTTTGGTCGCTAACGGCTTTTTCCAATCCGGCCATTCCCCGGTTGTAGGCGGCGGCGGCCATGGTCCACGAACCGAATTTTAAGTAGGCTTCGTTAAGGTATTGGCAGGCGGCCCGGGTGGATTTTTCCAAATGATAACGTTCGTCGATATCTTTGTTGACGATTAAGCCGTACTTGCGGGCCG
>JAMONI010000063.1 GCA_027065935.1 Flavobacteriales bacterium
GTAGGACACGACCCCGCCGGACAGGTGTATGTGAGAAACAAATTGAAAAAAGCCAGAAAAACCGGGTTTAACACTTATCACAAACACATCGAACACAGTGAAAAGGAACTGATTGAAGCCATCAACGAATTCAACCGCAATACCGCCATTCACGGTTATATCGTTCAATTACCGTTGCCCCGGTCTATCGACACCGATAAAATCATCGAACGTATTGCGCCCCACAAAGATGCCGACGGATTTCATCCGGTGAGTCTGGGACGTATTATCAATGAAAACCCGGTGGTTTTCCCCGCCACACCGGCCGGGATTATCGAAATCTTAAGGCACTACCGGATTCAAACCGAAGGCAAGCACATTGTGGTGGCCGGCAGAAGCCGGATTGTGGGCAAACCCCTCGCCATGATGTTGGCTTCCAAATATCCTTTCGGCAACGCTACGGTTACCCTTATTCACAGCCGGACCGTCAATCCGGAAAAATATATCCGTCAAGCCGACATTTTTATCAGTGCCGTAGGGCAAACCAAAGTATGGAACACCCGCCATATTAAAGAAGGAAGCGTCGTTATAGACGTGGGCATCAATACGGACGAAAACGGCAAACTGTGCGGCGACATCGATTTTGACCATGTGAAGGACAAAGTCCGGGCCATTACGCCCGTTCCGGGCGGGGTGGGGCCGATGACCGTGGCGATGTTGCTAAAAAACACGCTAAACCTTTATCTGCTTCAGCTCAATCGGACTTGACATAAAGCAAAATCCGGTTCTTCCCTTTTTATCCGGTGGCGCTTCCCATCTTTTTCTTATTTTGCAAGAAATTTTTCGATATGCAAGCATTTATCCGCCGTTATAGGTTTTGGCTCGGAGGTTTTTTGTTGTTTTTCCTGGTGGGATTTTATTTGTACAAACCCGTTCTCGAAGGGAAAAAACTTATGGGAACGGATACCTTGATGTTCTTGGCAATGGAACAAGAACGCATCGATTACAAAGCGCAACACGGCGAAGAAACCTATTGGACCAACTCGGTTTTCGGCGGAATGCCCACTTATCTTCTGGGGGCTTCATACGAGAACGACACGCCGGGTTTTGTGCAAAAAATGATTTTTTTTCTTCCCCGTCCGTTAAACTTTCTGTTTTTATACTTCACCGGATTTCTCATTTTAATGCTTGTGTTACGCATTCGTCCGTTATATGCCGTGGCGGGCGCTTTTGCCTTTACACTTTCCACCTATCTGATTATTATCATCCAAGTGGGGCATTTTGCCAAAGCCACGGCCATCGGATATTTTCCTTGGGTATTGGCGGGCGTTTTTTCGGTTTGGAAACGGCACCGTTATCTTTCGGGTTTTATTCTCACGGCTTTGGGTATGGCCTTGGAAATTCATGCCAAACACTATCAAATGACTTATTATTTGGGATTTGCCATTGTTCTATTGGGAATTTTGTACCTTATCAAGGCCGTTGAAGAAAAACGTTTAAAAACATTTTTTTTGGAAAGTCTTTTGTTGCTCGGTGCCGTAGGCGTTGCCTGGGGAATGAACTGGACCGGTTTGACGGCTACCAAGCAATACGTTTCCGAAAGTATCCGGGGCAAGCAACATCTTAGCACCAATCCCGACGGTTCGCCTATTGAAAAAAAAGAAGGTTTGGATAAAGATTATATCACCGAATACAGTTACGGCATTGTGGAAACCGTAAACCTTTTTATTCCGGGATTTTACGGCGGGTCGAACCGGGAACAACTCGGTGAAAATTCGGCACTGTATCAAGCCGTCAAGGAAAAAGCAGGTAATAAAACGGCCAAAGAATTTGTCAAAGGAGTTTCACTATACTGGGGCGACCAACCCATCGTAATGGCGCCGGCCTATATAGGTGCGGTGGTGTTGTTTTTAGCTTTTTTGGGATTGTTGTTGACCTCCGGATGGATGCGGCGTTGGATAATCATTACATCCTTGTTCGTGTTGTTGCTTTCTTGGGGAAAAAACTTTCCTTGGCTCACCGACTTTTTTATTGACTACGTTCCTTACTATAATAAATTCAGAGCCGTAGCATCCATTCAAGTGATTTTGGAATTGTTGATGCCTTTGATGGCCGTGTACGGTTTGACGGCGTTTTTCGATGAAAAAATATCCGAAGAAAAGAAAATAAAAGCGCTCAAAATAACAACGGGAATTTTGGGCGGAACAGCTTTGTTTTTCATGTTGTTCGGGGCGAGTTTATTCGATTTCACCTCACCCGCCGATACTATGTATGAACAATACGGACTGCTGGAAGCATTGATAGAAGACAGAAAAAAACTTTTGTTTAACGACAGTTTACGAAGCTTGTTATTCGTGATGGTATCCGTCGCCACTTTGTGGATTTATTTGAGGGGAAAATTGCAGAATTACCGGGCTATTTCCATCCTGATATTGCTTATCGTATTGGATTTGGGCGGCATTGCTTCAAGATACATTCGAGACGAGGATTTTATAAGCCGGCGCGAGTATGAACGGATTTTAACCCCGTCGTCCATAGACCAAGCCATTCTTCAAGACACTACGTATTATCGCGTGATTAATTTTGCCCGTAATCCTCTTACGGACGGATTAACTTCGGCGTTTCATAAAAATTTGGGCGGTTATCACGCGGCCAAACCCCGGCGAATTCAAGACATCTTCGACTTTT
>JAMONI010000064.1 GCA_027065935.1 Flavobacteriales bacterium
GAACAAAGCGCATGGGAAATTCATTACTTGCCCAAACGGGTCCGGCGTCCATTTTTTCCACCGCTTGCAGTATGGTCACGCCCCAGGTTTTTTCATCGCGGAGAATCGCCCAGTCCAACGAAGAAGAGCCTCTGTCGCCTTTAATGCCCGGATGCACGATCAAGCAGACGTAATTTTCATAAATTTCGGCCGGAATTTTCGTGGTCAAATACGGTGCGATAATCAAGTCGGGGCGGTAGGTGCGGGTTTCCGCTACCAAATCTTCCGACAAGGCGGGAATAACAACCTTTACCTGATGGTTCAGCCGGTCCAACTCGATCCATAGCCGTTGGGCCATACCGTTGAACGAATCGGTGATAAACTGGATTTTCATAAATGATTATTCCTGCGGCAAATAAAATCAATCGATTTTTGAAAAAATATTTCCGTAATGGTGATAATAGGCAGCACAAGCGCCTTCGGAGCTTACCATAGGCGCGCCCAAAGGATTTTGCGGTGTGCAGCGTTTGCCGAATTCGGGGCATTGGTGTGGTTTGATGATGCCTTTCATGACGTCACCGGCCAAGCAATTGGGATTTTCTTCCGCTTCTTCGATATCCACGTTGAATTTTTTCATGGCATCGTAAGCTGCGTATTCGTCTTTGAGTTCCAATCCGCTCAGCGGAATGGTTTCCATGCCGCGCCAAACCCGGTCGGTTACTTTAAATACTTTGGAAATGATTTCCTGTGCGGGAATGTTACCTTCTTCCGTTACCACTCTCGAGTATTGATTTTCCACCTCGTAGCGTCCTTCTTCCAACTGTTTGACCACCATCAGGATGCCTTGCAGGATATCCATGGGTTCGAATCCGGTAACCACGATGGGTACTTTGAACTTTTCCGCCAACGGGTAATATTCCCAATAGCCCATGATGGAACAAACGTGGCCTGCGGCCAAGAAACCGTGAATTTCACTGTCCACATCTTCCATTATGTTTTCAATGGCCGGCGGAACCAATACGTGGGAGCTGAGAATGGAATAATTTTTCAAACCCAGTTTTTGGGCATGAATCACAGATAAGGCATTGGCCGGCGCCGTGGTTTCAAATCCGACGGCAAAAAAGACCACTTCCTTGTCGGGGTTTGCTTTGGCAATGTTTACCGCCTCCAAAGGCGAATAGAGAATTCTCACATCAGCGCCTTGCGCTTTGGCTTCCAGTAAGCTTTTTTTGGATCCGGGTACGCGAATCATATCTCCGAAACTACACAAAATCACGCCTTTTTCTTCGGCCAAATAGATGGCTTTATCAATCAAATGTAAGGGTGTGACGCAAACCGGACAACCCGGTCCGTGTACCATGGTGATTTCTTCGGGCAAGACGTCCAATATGCCGTTTTTTACCAATGAATGGGTTTGCCCGCCGCATACTTCCATAATACGCCACGGACGTGTAACCGTGCGTTTGATTTCGTCCAAAATTTTTTTGGCCAATACGGGATCCCTGAATTCATCCAAATATTTCATTTTCGTTCGGCTTTTTATCGATTAAGTCGTTCGTATCGTTCGGCAAATTGCATAATTTGTTCGGGTGTGTAAGGTTCCAAAATTTCTTCTAAAATTTGTTCGGGTGTTTTTGCTCCGTTCGCTTCGTTCATCTTTGTTTTGTATTGCTCCAATATGAACCAAAAATCGTCGTCGGTTAATTCTTTATTGTCCGACTGATTTTCGATTTTTTCTTTGTTCGTTTGCGTTTCGGCGGTTTGGTTTGCCTTTTGCCGGGATAGGTTTTTTCCACGCCTGTCCAAAAAATCCTTGAATAAACTCATATCTTGTTTTTTTGTAATAAAGATAGCAAATTAATCGTTAACATGTAACGCATACATCAATTGTCCGAAGGAAATATTTTCGTCGTTGGGCGACAAATCCTTGTGAAAATACAAATCGAAATCATCGTCCATAAGCATCATGATTAGGTCGGTCAGCAGGTGGTTTTGAAACACGCCTCCGCTGAAAGCCACCTTTTTAAAGCCGTTTTTGAGGGCGAATTTTTGAATGTAATGAGCCAGCGTGATGTGAAATTTGGCGGCAATAAAGTCGCTGTCAAAGCCTTTGTTGATGTCCGTTATAATGTTTTGAAGGATAAAATGGGTGAAATTTTCGGGGATTTCTTCGTTTTTTATGTAAGAATAATAGGTGGTGATGTTATTTTGTTGGAAATAGCGGTAAGCCGCATTTTCCAGAAAGACGGCGGCTTCACCCTCATAAGTTTGCCTGTCGTGATTCAAGACGACGGATGCCACCGCATCGAACAGGCGTCCCATACTGGTGCTATGCAACGTAGTTTGTTGCAATAACCTGTGGTAAATGTTCCATTCGGTTTCATTGAATTTTTTCTTGATGATTTGATGGTTCACTAAACTTCTCCCGATGCTGAGTGCCGAAATTCTGGGTTCTTTAACCATTTTATCACCCGCAATAAAAGGATATGCGTTCAGGTGAGCGATTCGTTCCATACGTTGTTGATGAAAGGAGAAGAACTCGCCGCCCCAAATGTTACCGTCGTCTCCCAATCCCGTGCCGTCCCAAATCACACCGAGAATTTTTTCCGATGAATCGAACAGGTTGTTTTCGGCCAACACGGCGGCGAAATGAGCCTTGTGGTGTTGCACTTGGCGGATTTCGATATGGTTTTTTTCGGCAAATTCTTTTCCGAACCGGTGTGTAAAGTAGCCGGGATGTTTATCGATGAGGATAAGTTCCGGTTCGGGACGGAAGAGCCGGATAAAGTGGTTGAACGTGTGTTTGTAATTTTCTTCGGCGCGGTAGTTGTCCGTGCTTCCCAAATATTGGCTGATATGCAGGGTTTTGTTTTGAAGCAATGCGAATGTACTTTTCATCATGGCCCCCGTTGCCAATAGTGTTTTGTCGGGAAACGACAAATCCGGATTGATATAAGACGGTGCCAATCCGCGAGAACGTCGAATCACGATACGTTTTCTTTTAATTCTGGAAAATTTCACCACACTGTCGTCCTGCGGAATAACGATTTCCCGGTTGTTCATCAAAATCAAATCGCTTATTTTGCTTAAATCGTTAATGGCGTCTTCATCTTTGTATATAATGGTTGAATTGGAAATGTTTCCGCTTGTGGCCACGATGGGTTTTCCGAATTCGGCAAGTAGCAGTTTATATAGAGGCGTGTAAGGTAGCATTACGCCTATACTGTTGAGTCCCGGAGCAATGACGTCTAATGCTAAGGGTGTCCAAACATCTTCTCTCAAAGGCAACAGCACAATGGGCGAAGCGGTGCTTTCGAGTTCGAATTTTTCGGTTAAGTCCACTTCCGCATCTTCCGACAGGGTCAATACGTCGGGGTACATCAATGCAAAGGGTTTTACCGGACGGTTTTTTAATTTTCGCAAACGCCTAACGGGTTCGGGATTAGTGGCGTCGCAAGTGAGCAAATAGCCTCCGATGCCTTTAATGGCTACAATCTTTCCTTTATGCCATTGACCGGCGATATAGTCCAAATCCGTAAAATTCCGGTGTATTTCTCCGTTTTCCAACAGCATCATTTCGATGGCGCAATCGGGACAGGAATTGGTTTGGGAATAATAACGCCGGTTCATCGGGTCGTTGTATTCGGATTGGCAGGCGCCACACATGTTGAAGGGCGCCATGGTGGTGGTGTGGCGGTCGTAGGGGAGTTGGCGGGTAATGGAATATCTCGGTCCGCAGTTGGTAC
>JAMONI010000065.1 GCA_027065935.1 Flavobacteriales bacterium
CTACGGCAACGGACATCCCAAATTCAAAATCGAATACGCATTCGACGACAATAAACGGTCGGTGGAGGTAAAAATCATTCAAAATACCGGAAAAATTTGGAAATTCCCCTTATCCATCGACGTATATGAAAACGAAACCCGCAAGCGCTACAACGTATTTGTCCAAGACAGCATCGAAACATTTCGTTTTCCCTACCGCACCCGTCCCGACCTGATCAACGTGGATGCCGACCACGTCCTGTTGGCCGACATCATCGATACCCGGGCCGACGATACTTACTACTATCAATTCTTCCACGCCCGCAATTATATGGACCGGAAATTAGGTTTGGACAAAGCGGTGGAAAACAAAAACAAACCCGAAGCCTTCCGCGTGATCTTTGCGGCATTGGATGATCCCTTCTACGTCATTCGTAACCGGGCCATTAAATCCATCGACGTAAAAGCTCCGTTGTTCAGTAAAAATATCGAAAAAAAATTATACCGGTTGGCTTTAAAAGACGAGCATACATCGGTTAGGGTGAATGCCATAAAAAAATTGGGCGAAACCCGAAAGAAAAAATATGTCAAGTTCTATAAAAAATTACTCGACGACCCGTCCGACAAAATCAAAGCCGCCGCTTTCGAAGCCTTAACCGAAACCGATAAAAACACCGCCTACGCCGTGCTAACGCCCGAATTGGAAAAAGTTTTGGGATTAACCGTAGTGAAGCTATACGTAGAGGACCAAAGAACCGACAAGATGAATTTCGTAGCCGAGCATTTATTTGATAATCCCTTTGCCATGTTTTCGCAAGACAATCAGGAGTTCGTTCAAAAAGCCACCGAATGGATTTCAAGCTCCGACCAAGCGGAAGCTAACCGGATATTAGCCGATCAAGTGTATGCTTTGGGAAAAAAATTCAAAAAATACGGTATTCAACGAATGGCTATCTTTATGATTAACGCTTACAAGAAAAACCAGTCGAAAAATACGGGAACTCATAAAGAAGAAATCATTCGTTATTATGACGAAATTACGGACAAACTGAAGGCTTTATAAGCGAAATTTACGTATAAAACCTGTCTTCCGGCCGGTTATTCTTCCGGTTTTCGGGCGGACAGGTTTTTTTTGACTTCCAATCCTTTTTCTTTTCCGAGTTGAAGCATAAGCCGGTAAGCGGGTTCAAACGCATTGGGGATTTCGCCTTCCAAGATGGCTTCTTTGATGGCTTCCTTAATTTCCCCGATCACGCGAGACGGTTTTATGCCGAAGGTTTCCATAATTACATCCCCCGACACGGGCGGTTGGAAATTGCGTATCCTGTCGCGTTCCTCCACTTCTTTGACTTTTTGCATAACCTTTTTCAAGTTGGCTTTGTAACGGCGTTCGCGCTGTTTGTTTTTGGTGGTAATGTCGGCTTCGCACAGGGTCATCAGGTCCTCAAACTCGTTTCCCGCTTCAAACAATAAACGTCTAACGGCGGAATCGGTAACGTTTTCTTCGGTCAGTGCAATGGGGCGTGAACTCAAACGAACCAATTTCCGGACGTATTTCATCGGTTGTCCCAAAGGCAAATGCAAGCGCCGGAAAATTTTGGGTACCATCTTGCTTCCCACCAGTTCGTGTCCGTGAAACGACCAACCGTTTTTGGGATGAAAACGCTTGGTGGCGGGTTTGCCGATATCGTGCAACAGGGCCGCCCAACGCAGCCACAAATTTCCTTCTTTATCGTTGGCTGCCACATTGTCCACCACTTGAACGGTGTGATAAAAATTGTCTTTATGTGTTTTGCCTTCCACTTCGTCCACTCCTTGCAATGCCGACACTTCGGGCAGGAATATGTCGAGCAATCCGGTTTCGAAGAGTAGCTTCAGTCCTACCGAGGGTTTTCGGGAAAGTAAGATTTTGTTGAACTCGTCGGTGATACGTTCGGCCGATACGATTTTCAAGCGTTCTTTATTGGCTATAATAGCTTCGTAAGTTTCGTCCGACAATTGAAAACCCGGCAGTTGTGCTACGAATCTGACGGCGCGCATCATACGTAAAGGATCGTCGGAAAAGGTGATAAAAGGGTCGGTGGGTGTCCTGATGATTTTGCGTTCGAGGTCTTGTAGTCCGTTAAAGAGGTCGATGAGTGTTCCGTAGTCGTTCCGGTTTAGGCTTACGGCCATGGCATTGATTGTAAAATCACGCCTTTTCAAATCTTCTTCCAGCGAGGCGGGTTTTACGTATGGTTTCCGGCTGTCGGGGCGGTAGGATTCTTTCCGGGCAGTTACGAATTCCAGTATCAAGTCGTCTTTTTTGACCATTGCGGTACCGAAATTACGATATACGGTAATTTTCGGATTTCCGGTGAGTTTTTCGGCTATTTTTTCGGCGAAAATTTTCACATCGCCCAGCAATACAAAATCCAAGTCTTTTTTGGCTTTTCCGGTAAGTAAGGCGTCTCGGACATAACCGCCCACCACATAAGCGGGAATGGCGGTTTGTTCGACCGTTTCGGCAATCAAATCGAAAACGGGCAAGGCGAGCAAATTCTTTTTATTGATTTTTTCCATTCAGTCTCTGATTATCTTCAAGCTTCCGTCGGGCATGATTTTAATAATTCTCGACGGTTTGGTATCGATGCTTTTGCGATGCAAATGTACGACATAATCGGCTTGCCGGAGAATAGCATCGGAGATTTGGTCGAAATGAAGCGGAGTGGGTTGTCCGCTCATGTTGGCCGATGTGGAAATCAAGGGCAAGCGTACGGCTTCTATCAGATTTTTGGCAAATCCTTTTTTTACCATTCTGACGGCAATGCTTCCGTCGGGAGCGCCGGCAAGGGGTGGCAAATTTCTGAATGAAGGATATACTATGGTGGTGGGACGAATGGATTTTTGAATGATTTCGACGGCTTGAGGGGGGATTTCTCCCACAACTTGCAAAAGCATGTCATAATCGCTTACCAATACGATAAAGCCTTTACCGGGCGGACGTTTTTTGATGCGAATTATTTTTTTGATAAGCGTTTCATTGGTGGCATCCCCTCCGATTCCCCAAACCGTATCGGCCGGATAAACGATTACGCCTCCGTTTTTCACCGTATCGATGATGCTCATTTCGACAATTCTTTTTCGAGTTTTTTCAGATTTTCATAGCGGTTCCATACGGCTCTCATGTAATGTTTGGCGATTAAAAAGCCTTCTTTGCCGTCCAAGAAGCCGAAATGCAAGATATAATGTTTGAAAAATCTGTATGCCGAATTGATGATTTGCATCAGCGGGTTATATTTTTTTCCGCGCTCGTGCCATTCTTTGGCTTTCAACCGGGAGTAGAGTTCCAATTTTTTGGTAAAATGCGTTTGGTTTTTGTAGGTATAGTGTATCAACGGATTTTTTAATTTTCCCACTTTTCCTACGGCTTTGATTTCTTCGTGTACGTAATTTCCGTTGTAGCGCGCCGATTTTCTGTTGAACAGGCGGATGCATTTGTCGTGTTGCCATCCGCTGTATTTGATTCGTTTTTTTCCTATAAAGTTAATTCTGGGCACCCAATAGGCCGCATATCCGTTACGTCCGGCTTTATGTAAGATTTCTTCTTGAAGTTTTTTATTCACTCTTTCGTCGGCATCCAATACGAAAATCCAATCGTGTGTTGCTTGGCTTATCGCATAATTTTTTTGTGCCGAGAAGTTATCGAACCGTCGTTTAATTACTCTGGCGCCCAAGCG
>JAMONI010000066.1 GCA_027065935.1 Flavobacteriales bacterium
TTTTCATTCCCTAAATTTTTGACAAGCAAGTTAATCAAAAAAGTTTTCGCAGAAAAATGATAAAAATACCCCGGTATCCGGCAACAAGTATAACCCTGTTCTAACACCGGATTTTGGAAAACAACTCCGAAATGCATAAAAAATAGCGGTAATCCGAGTAAAAAAACAAAAATTGGCAAAACATTAGGAATTGCCGGCACGAAATTTGCTTTGATTTACCGGAATGTTTATATTGTGCGCATGAAAAAAATTACGCTATACGTTTTTTTGAGTATTTTTACGTTCGGCCTTTCGGGATGTTGGAAACACGAAAAAGAAATCTCTTCCGAACCGGATTACATCGTAGGCGAGTGGAAATTGGACAAAATAACCATCTTCGGTGTGGAACAATCTTTGGAAGATTGCCACAAACAGTCGTTTATGATTTTCGAATCCAACTATGAGGCCGAAAGTAAGTATTACACCATCTACGCTTCCACAGGAAATTGCGAACTTCATCTGCATTACAGCGGAACGTGGTCCTATAACGACGGAAAATTTTTCTTTCACGTGGATTCAAGCAATACCTCAAACAACCCCGACTATAACAAAGTACTTCATTTTTTAGACACCGAACATTTTTGGCTGGAAGAAACCTATCAAGGCTTTACCGGTAAGTTTTACTTCGAGAAAGAAGACTGATCACATCCCTTTTTTTTCGTACATTTGCATCAGGAAATTAACCTGAAGGGGTGCCTTAACACAACGGGCTGAGATCATACCCTTTGAACCTGGGCGGGTAATGCCGCCAAGGGATCGAAGAACATCTCTTACCCTTCGCAAACTTTATGCGATGAAAAACTTAATGAGATTATTCCTGTTACTGTTCACTTATCATAGTATTTGGGGACAAGAAGTGCAATTAACAGTCCTCGTTATGAACGAGAACCAACAACCCGCACAAGGAGCGGAAGTGCGCATCATCGAAACGGGACAATCCCGTATTACAGGAAAAAACGGACAAGCGATTTTCCGTCTCGACAAAGGGCAGTACACCGTAAAGGCCGAACAAAACGGTATGTCGGCCCGACAAACGGTGCGCCTGCATCGAAATGTTCAAATCAAACTCGTCTTAAAAAAAATAGAAACCCTACGCGAAATTATCATCACGGCCACCCGCGCCGCAGAAGATATGCCGGTTACCCGGAGTTCCCTGAATAAAAAACAAATCGACAAACAATACGTCACGCAAGACGTCCCTTACCTGCTGGAACATTTGCCATCGGTAGTGGTCACCTCCGATCCGGGACACGGCGTAGGATACACCGGCATTCGCATACGGGGTATAAGCCCCCAACAAATCAACGTCACACTCAACGGCATTCCGCTCAACGACCCCGAATCACATTCGGTGTATTGGGTGGACATTCCGGACTTTATCTCTTCTACCGAAAACATTCAAGTGCAACGCGGTGTAGGCACATCCACCTACGGCTCGGGCGCTTTCGGAGCCAACATCAACTTACGCACCGAAAAACCCGCCGACTCTTCATCTTTTTCGCTCGCATCGGCTTTCGGTTCTTTTAATACGCAAAAAATTACGCTCAAAGCCAACACAGGCCTCATCAATAACGCCTTCTCATTCAACGCCCGTGCATCCAAGCTTCATTCCGACGGCTACATCGACCGGGCCTTTGCCGACATGGAATCTTACTTTTTCTCGGGATTATTCAAAAAAAACAAACATGCCGTGGAATTTATCCACTTCGGCGGTCACGAACGAACTTATCAAGCATGGTACGGCGTGGACAAAGAAACCTTTGAGAAAAACCCGACTTTCAATTACGCCGGCGCCGTTTACGACGACCATTGGAACATTATCCGGTTCTACGACAACGAAGTGGACGATTATACCCAAAAACACTACCAACTGCACTATAACTTTACCCCCTCCGGCCGGGTCGGCATAAGTGCGGCGCTTCATTACATCAAAGGCTACGGATATTACGAACAATACAAACAAAACCAAGACTTTTCCCGGTACGGATTACCCCCCCTGACAATCGGTTCGCAAACGATTGATCAAACGGATTTAATCCGGCGCAAATGGCTCGACAACGACTTTTTCGGCGCAACGGCCAATGCCCGGTGGGAAGGTGAAAAAACCTTTTGGATTTTCGGAGCCGGTGTCAACCGGTACTTAGGCGCTCACTTCGGAAGGGTGATATGGGCCCGCTTTGCCGGTGATACCGAAATTCGACATGAATATTACAGAAATCTGGGAGACAAACGAAGCTTCAACGCTTTTGTTAAAAACGTTTATACGTTAAACGACAAAACCAAACTGTTTACCGACATCCAAATCCGTTCGATCTATTACAACATCCACTATAATCCCGAAAAAACTTTCGACCCCGACGAACGTATCGACCTAACCGACCGCCTGTTCTTCGTCAATCCGAAGATAGGTATCACATACAAGGCCGGACGAAACAAAACCCTTTATCTGGCCCTGGCCCAAACCCACCGCGAACCCAACCGCACCGATTACGTGGAAAATGCAAGCCTCCCCCAACCCGAAACCCTTAACAATATCGAAACGGGATGGCGTTGGACACACAACAAGCTCAAGTGGAACACCAATTTGTTCTTCATGTTTTACAAAAATCAACTCGTTTATACCGGACGCATCGACGAAGTGGGAAATCCTATCAGGGAAAATGTAGGTAAAAGCTACCGGGCCGGATGGGAAAACGAATGGGCTTATCGCCATAACAACTGGAACATTTCCGCTCATCTGACTTTGAGCCGAAACAAAAACATAGATTATCAGGCTTGGGACGGCAGTCAAGTGAAAAACTTCGGCAATACAACCATCTCCTTCTCCCCTTCGGTAACGGGCGGAATGAAAATCGACTATCGCTTTACCGAAACTTTCTCGGCTAGCTTCTCCTCCAAATATGTAGGCAAGCAATATATGGACAACCGCAACATTCCCGAATCCGAATTGCCCGCCTACACCATTAGCGGATTGGATTTATACTACACACCGAAAATACCTTTTGCCGACCGGATGCAATGGCACTTGAAAATCAATAACCTGTTTAACAAAAAATACGCCTCCAACGGCTACATGTGGGGTGACACGCCCTATTATTTCCCGCAAGCGGGACGGCATTTTTATCTGGGTCTCACTCTAAGTATATAAAAAAATCGCCTCCTTCACGGGAGGCATTTTTTTCAAGCCGTAACGCTGTCAGATTTTATTCAGTGCCTGTTCCAAATCGGATATGATGTCTTCGACATCTTCAATGCCAACGGAGAAACGCACCAATTCATCGGTAATGCCCGCCTTCAAACGTGCATCGCGCGACATTCCGGCGTGTGTCATGGAAGCCGGATGCTGAATTAAAGTTTCCACTCCGCCGAGCGAAACCGCCAATTTGGCCAACCGGACGGAATTCATCAATTTTTTTCCGGCGCTCAAACCGCCCTTCACACCGAAGCTCATCATCGAGCCGGGACCGGCCATTTGTCTTTCGGCCAGTTCAAACTGCGGATGCGATTTCAAACCCGGAAATTTAACCCACTCGATCTTGGGATGACTTTCTAAAAATTCGGCTGTTTGTCGGGCGTTTTCTTGCGCCTTAAGCACGCGCAACGACAAGGTTTTCGCACCGCGATACACCAAATAC
>JAMONI010000067.1 GCA_027065935.1 Flavobacteriales bacterium
TTTAGTGCCATAATATTAGCGGTGATTTGGGTGGTACACGGGGTTTACGAAGTTATCACGGGCGGTAGTCATTTCCTTCCCGTTGACGTATATTCGGTTGTTATTCAAGGTGAAACTTACAGTTTGGATTCCACCACCTTTATGTTTTTTCTTTCTCTTATTTTATTGGTTGTATTGGGACTGTCCCGTCTCCGCCGGTTCGAGCCCGTAGAACGCGACCGGTTGACCGTAATATTCATCATTGCCTTTTTCGTGATCGCCTTTTGGGCGAGTTTTGAACAGGCGGGAACCACAATGAACGTTTTTGCCAAAAATTACACACAACGAACCCTTACGGAACATTGGGCGGTTATTTATAAAATCATCGACACGCTTATTTCATTGATTCCCATGTTTGTGTTGACCTACGTAATCGTGCAATTGGCCAAGCGCATTTGGAACCGCTATCCGCTTACCATCGTTTTTACAAGCGTAAGTTTTTTGATTATTTGGTTTTTGGTGATTTTACGTGTTAACGATAAAATCAATAGCACCAGCCCGATTGTAGATACTACATGGTTTCAGATTCTAAATCCGGTTTTCATCATCAGCTTGGCGCCGTTATATTCCATGTTTTGGAAACGGTATAATTTGCCTGCGGCGTGGAAATTTTTTATCGGTTTTGTATTTTTGGGAAGCGGATTCGGTGCTTTGGCTTGGGGCGCTTCGGGTATTCCGCCCGGCGCCGAAACGGCTGCGGTAAGTATGATTTGGTTAGTGATCGCCTATTTGTTGCACACCATGGGCGAACTTGCCATTTCGCCCGTAGGATTGTCTTATGTAAGTAAACTGGCCCCCCTGCGCATGACCGGGTTTATTTTCGGAATTTGGTACATTTTTACCGGTTTGGCCAATAAAATTTCCGGCCTGATGGCCGAAGCTTCCGTCGATATAGCAGACAAACACGGCATATCGGCGTTTTTCCTGCTTTTTACTTTCATTCCGTGGATTGCAGGTTTGTTGATTTTGTCGCTCAACGGATTTTTAAAAAGAAAAATGCACGGTGTGGAATAATTCCGTTCGAAATAACCTTTAAAATACAATAAAATGGAATATAGAAAATTAGGAAAAAGCGGACTGCATATCAGTGCCTTATCCTTAGGTTCATGGGTAACCTTCGGTAAGCAAGTGGATCTTGTGTCGGCCAAGGAACTGATGAAAACGGCCTACGAAGCGGGCATCAATTTTTTTGATAACGCCGAGGTTTATGCCCATGGGCTTTCGGAAGAAATTATGGGTCGCGTTTTGAAAGAACTGGCGTGGGACAGGGATACTTATCTCTTGTCAAGCAAGGTATTTTTCGGAAGAGTCGCCGATCCTGCACCCACCCAAAAAGGATTAAGCCGAAAACATATCACCGAAGCCTGTCACGCTGCACTCAAACGGCTGCAAACCGATTATTTGGACCTGTTTTTCTGCCACCGTCCCGATCCGGAAACGCCCATGGAAGAAATTGTTTTTACAATGGACACGTTGATCCGGCAAGGAAAAGTGCTGTATTGGGGCACTTCCGAATGGAGCGCCCCGGCCATTATGCACGCGCATGCGGTGGCCGAAAAATACAACCTGATCGCACCGGTAACGGAACAACCGCATTATAACTTGTTCAAACGAAGAAAAGTAGAATCGGACTATGCCTACCTTTACCGCACCGTCGGTTTGGGTACAACCGTTTGGTCGCCCTTGGCAAGCGGATTTTTAACCGGAAAATACATCGACAATTTAGATGCCCGGGGCCGGCTGAACCTGGAAGGTATGGAATGGCTCAAAGAAGCCGTGTTGGGCAACCGTCCCGAAGAAAAAATAGAAGCCGTTAGGTCTTTTGTCGCATTTGCCCGAAAAATCAACGTTACACCCGCCCAACTGGCCATCGCTTGGATATTAACCAATCCGAACGTATCCACGGTGATTTTGGGAGCCTCCGGAACCGAACAATTGCAGGAAAACCTAAAAGCTTTGGATGTTTATTTGCACTTTGATTCCGAATGGAAAGAAGAAATCGAACAAATTATGAGCCCTGTCGATGATATAAGGTGTTAAGTGTCTTTTGAACCATAACTTTACCTAAACCCGAACTTTTTCGGAATAAGGGATTTACAAAGATACAAGCGGAGTTTGATTTTTTTGCTTCGCTTGTTGTTTGACATGGATTCTGATTTTTACCGGGCAACAGTAATTTTAAATAATATAACGCCCATCCGGGTCAATATATCTCTCCGGATTCCCCGCCGTATAATTGTAGGGACTCATACCGGGATACTTCTCCGCCAGCGGGTCAACGGAGAGCCATAGGCTGATCTTCGGATTTCCGCGGCTGCGCGCGGGACAGGCGCCGTAGGGGAAGCGCTGAAACGAATATGAAACCCGGGCGTTCATGGGATAAAGTTAGGGAAAAATGTGGAAAAGATTTTTTAGTGAAGTAATGAAAGAGTGAAGGAGTTTATTAGTGAACAATGAAACAATGAACAGTGAACAATTTTTCGAGTGAATTAGTAAATAATGGTTTAGTGAATATTCTTTGAATGAAAATATGAAAGAAAATTTATTGACGAAAAACAAAAAAACTTTTACTTTTCGTCAATAAGCAGTATGTTTGTGAAAAAAATACGGATGATACGCCGCGATATATACCTCGACAAATTAAACGACCTGAAAGATCAAAACCTCATTAAGGTCATTACGGGCGTCAGGCGAAGCGGAAAATCCACCTTATTGCAACTTTTCAAAAAAGAATTGTCGGCCGCAGGTGTTCCCCGAAAAAATCTCATCTTTTACAACTTCGAAGAGCGCGAAAATCAAAGATTTACCCATTGGACCGAACTTTACGACGAAATCATACAACACGTCGATAACGACCGTAAATATTACGTCTTCCTTGACGAAGTGCAACTTATAAACGATTTTGAAAAACTCATCAACGCATTATACACCAAAAAGAATTTCGATTTATACGTAACCGGCTCCAATGCTTATTTGTTATCGGGCGAATTGGCCACTTTGCTGGCCGGGAGATATATCGCCATCAATGTGCATCCCTACTCGTTCAAGGAATATATATCGGCGCATCCGCGAGAGCAAAACCTCGACCTGCTTTTCCGGAAATATCTCAACGAAAGCAGTTTTCCCGAAGCGGTTACCTTGGCTCAAAAAAATAAAAATCTGGTAAACGATTACCTTCAATCCATCTACGATACGGTTATCGTCAAAGATATTGCCCAACGGCACAAATTACGAAATTTGCATAACCTGCACCGCATTGTGGCTTTTCTTTTCAATTCCGTCGGCTCTTACGTGTCACCTACCAACATTGCACGGCAACTCAATGCCAACACACGGAAGAAAATTTCCCACAATACCATTATCAAATATTTGGATTTTCTTACGCAAGCTTACATTTTGTATAAAGCACCGCGATATGACATTAAAGGAAAAGAACTGCTCAGCACTCACGAAAAATATTATTTGGTGGATTTGGGCTTAAAGAATATCACCGAAACCAACCGTTATGATACGGACTTGGGGCATAAACTGGAAAATGTGGTTTTTTTGGAATTGCTTAGGCGAGGCGGCAAGGTATATGTGGGAAAATATGCGGATAAAGAAGTGGATTTTATAGTGCAAAAACCTCATAATG